>NZ_JAJCXD010000031.1:0-74590 GCF_021056305.1 Actinokineospora sp. PR83 | reverse complement strand
CAAACTCTCCAATAATGAATGAGTGTTCTTGCCTGACAAAAAGACACCAAACTGGCATCAATTCATCTCAAAGGAAACCCCTGACAGGGTTTCATGATATTAAGCTCTACTGGCTTAAATCGGCACACTGTTGAGTTCTCAAACAACACACGCACATCCGACTCAACCACACCCACTCAGGCGCGGCCTCATCCGAGGCTGGTATTGCATCAAAGTTTTGTCTCGCTTCGAAGTCACCCACTCTACCACCCTGGGGTGGGAGCTTGGTTCGTGACCCCCGGCCAGTGCCCGTTCCGGTTGTTTTCCCGGCCCGCGTCGCTCTGACTTGGATAAAGTTACACGACCCCAAAACGGGGGTTCACAGGGGGGTCCCTTAAGCCGTCGACGCCCCTGTTTGCGCTGGTCAGCCACACGCCGAGGCCCCAGCGCGGCTTGAGCGGCCACACCGGGCCCGCGACCGCCCCTCGCGCGGGAACCCACCGCTCCCCCGCCGGCCCCGACATCCCGGCTCGACATCGAGCCCCCCTCTCGTTATCTTGATAACGGATAGAGACTTGCGATGTCAGGAGTGGGATGGACGCCGGTGATGTGGGTCGACTGCTGTTCGGCAGGCCGAGTCGACTGCGGTTGGCACTGTGGATCCACCAGCACGCGGGGCCGCGGTTCTTCCAGTCGGAACCGCCGAAGACGGTGATCGCGCAGAGCGCCTGCGGTGTGGAGCTGACCCGGCTGGTGGACCTGGGCATGTTGACCGAGCACCGGGAGCCCGCGAACCGGCGCGTCTACTACGAGCGCACCCGCAGCCCGCTGTGGTCGATCATCACCGCCGCCTCGAAGGTCGTCGACCCCGTCGACAAGTAGTCGACGGGGTCGAGCGGGTCGGTGGGTCAGTTCCCCGGCGGGGTGCCGCCCCCGTTCGGGCCCTGGTCGCCGGTGTCGTCGCGGCGCGGCGGCACGCCCTGCCCGGGACCGCCGGGCAGGGCGCCGCCCCGCGCGCCGGGGCCGCCCATGACGTCGCCCTCGGAGACGGACTCCGCGGTGGCGGTATCCCCGGAGGCGGTGGCCAGGACCACCACCTGGTCGCCGGTCTCCACGGCGGTCTTCACCGTGTCGGCGTCGATCACGTAGGTCTTGGTGAAGCCGTCGGCGCTCTTGGCGGTGATCGAGGTGTCGCTGATCGCGGTGACCTCGCCGGTCTGCACCAGCTTGGTCTCGTAGCCGCCGTTGCCGTCCGAGGCGACGAACTCGCCGTGCAGCGCGCCCATCGGCCCGCCCACCGCGCCCCGGACGACCATCCCGCCGGGACCGCCGCGCATCCCCCCGGGACCGCCGCGCTGGTCGGCGGTGGCGTTGCCCGCCGCGTAGACGGCGAACCCGCCGCCGACGGCGACCGCCACGGCGACGGCGGTCGCGGCGGCGGTCTTCCTCCACGACCAGCGGGGCGCGGTCCGCTCCGGTGCGGGCGCGCCCCAGGTCGCGGACTGCTCCGGCCCGGGTGCGCCCCCGGCCGCCTGCTGCTGGGGTGCGGGCTGCCCCGGCGCGGCCTGCGGCGCCGCGGACTCCTGGCCCACCGGCTGCTGCGCCGCGGGGTCGTGCGCCTCGGGCCGAGGGGCCGTGGGCTGCGCCGCGGGGGCGGGCTGCTCCTGGCCGGGCCTGCCGGTCTGGTCGGACATGGTTCCTCCTGGGTCCACCGCGGGGCCCCGTGCCCCCCGGTGTGGACCCAGGTTCGCCGCCGTCCCTGTGGATGAGCTGTGCACCGCTTCTGCGTCACCTATGTCCGGGTTGCCCGGGGCGCCGTCGCCGCGCACAGCTGATACACAGGGTCGGCACAGTGCGACCCCAACCCGGCGCACCACGATGGGAGCATGTCCGTGAACGCCGCGTCCCGCCCCGACCTCCGCAGGCCCGACGGCCTGCCCGTGCGCGTGCTGGTGGTCGACGACGAACCGACCCTGGCCGAGCTGGTCACGCTGGCGCTGCGCTACGAGGGTTGGGACGTGCGCAGCGCCCTGGACGGGGCCGCGGCCGTGCGCACGGCGCGCGAGTTCAAGCCGGACGCGGTGGTCCTGGACGTCATGCTGCCGGACTTCGACGGCATCGAGGTGCTGCGCAGGCTGCGCGCGGAGAGCGACAACCTGCCGGTGCTGTTCCTGACCGCGAAGGACTCGGTGGAGGACCGGATCGCGGGTCTGACCGCGGGCGGCGACGACTACGTCACCAAGCCGTTCAGCGTGGAGGAGGTCGTGCTGCGGCTGCGGGCGCTGATGCGCCGGACCGGGGTGAGCGAGGCGGGCAACGACGCCACCCTGGTCGTGGGTGACCTGACGCTGGACGAGGACACCCGCGAGGTGTACCGGGCGGGTGCGGAGATCACGCTGACCGCCACCGAGTTCGAGCTGCTGCGGTTCCTGATGCGCAACCCGCGCCGGGTGCTGAGCAAGGCGCAGATCCTCGACCGGGTGTGGAACTACGACTTCGGCGGTCAGGCGAACATCGTCGAGCTCTACATCTCCTACCTGCGTAAGAAGATCGACGCGGGCCGGGAGCCGATGATCCACACCATGCGGGGGGCGGGCTATGTCCTCAAGCCCGCTGGGTGAGCGCCCCCTGTCCCTGCGCACCCGGCTGATCGCCGAGCAGCTCGTGCTGCTGGCGCTGGTGTGCCTGGTGATCGGGGTGGTCACCGTCGTGGGGCTGCGGGCGTTCCTGGTGGGGCAGCTCGACGACCAGTTGCGGCAGGCGAGCGGCCGGGCCACCGAGTTCTCCGGCCGGATGCCGCCGGGGATGCGCCCGCCGCCGAGCAACGCGCCGGGCCGGGGTCCGGGCACGATCAGCGCGCTGATCGTGGGCGGCGCGGTCGACGACGCGAAGCGGCAGACCAACACCCTCGTGCAGGAGGCGCTGTCCGGTTCGGCGATGGACGTGCTGGCGGCGCTGCCCGCCGACGGGGTCACCCGGGACCGGGAGCTGGACGGGGTGGGCAACTACCGGCTCGTCGCGGTCCGCACGGTCTACGGCGACGTCGTGGTGACCGGGTTGCCGCTGGCCGGGGTCGAGGACACGCTGCTGACCACGGGCCTGGTGCTCGGCGGGGTCGCGCTGATCGGGTTGACCGTCGCGGGGGTGGCCGGGGCGCTGATCGTGCGCCGGACCCTGGAACCGCTCGACCGGATGGCGGCGACCGCGCAGCGGGTGTCCGAGCTGGAGCTGGACCGGGGTGAGGTGGCGCTGTCGGTGCGGGTGCCCGCGGTGGACGCCGACGAGCGGACCGAGGTCGGGCAGGTGGGGTCCGCGCTGAACCGGATGCTCGGGCACATCGGCCGCGCGCTGACCGCCCGGCAGGCCAGCGAGACCCGGGTTCGGCAGTTCGTGGCCGACGCCAGCCACGAGCTGCGCACACCGCTGACCGCGATCAGCGGGTACACCGAGCTGGCGAGCAGGCGCACCGGGGAGCTGCCGCCGGACGTGGCGCACGCGCTGTCGCGGGTGGGGTCGGAGGCGCGGCGGATGACGGCCCTGGTGGAGGACCTGCTGCTGCTGGCCCGGCTGGACTCCGGGCGCCCGCTGCTGCACGAGACGGTCGACCTGTCGCTGCTGGTGGTCGACACCGTCGGCGACGCGCGGGTGGCCGGTCCGGAGCACCACTGGCGGCTCGACCTGCCGGGCGAGCCGGTGCAGGCGGTCGGCGACCAGGCCAGGCTGCACCAGGTCCTGGCGAACCTGCTGGCCAACGGCCGCACGCACACCCCACCGGGCACCACGATCACCGTCGGCCTGGCCCGGTCCGGGCCGGAGGCGGTGCTCACGGTGACCGACGACGGTCCCGGCATCGCCCCGGACCTGCTGCCGGAGGTGTTCGAGCGCTTCGCCCGCGGCGACAGCTCGCGCAACCGCGCGGCGGGCAGCAGCACCGGCCTCGGCCTGGCGATCGTGGCTGCGGTGGTGCAGGCCCACGACGGTTCGGTCGAGGTGGCGAGCGTGCCTGGCGAGACCCGCTTCACGGTGCGGCTGCCCGCGGCGCAGGCCTGACCGGCGGGCGGGCGGGCCTCATCGTGCGGGTGCCCGCAGCGGAAGCCCGACCGGACAGGCCGGGCAACACCTGTGGCTGCCTGTGCGGCCGATGCGCTTGTCGGTCAGGTAAGCGGCGGCGCATGTCGCGGTCGCCGTCGTGGCACCACCGGTGCAGGCGCTGCTCCTCGGCGAGGTCCACGGCGGTCGGGGAGGTGGCCGGGACAGCCGCCCGCATGGCGTCGAGCAGGCGCTGGTGGATGCCGGACTGCGTGGCGCGGATGGCGAGCCAGTCCCGCGCGCAGTGGGCCGAGGCGTGCCGCCACGGTGGGAGGTCGAGGGGCGCCGTCAGGTCTGTCCCTCGCCGCGGTCGAGGATGCCCGCGATGGGCAGCGGCAGGTGCCCGACCGAGTGCGGGAGGGGGTACTCGTCGAGCAGGCCGGTGTGGGCGTTCCAGCGGACGAGGCGGGGCGGGTACTGGGTCGGGAACACGAGGGTGGACGCGCTCTCCCAGACCGGGCCGCCCGGGCCCGCGGGGCCGAGCCGCACGTCGTCGGGCAGGCGGTGCCGGGTCGGGGCGTTCGTCGCGGGGTCGTGGACCGCGATCGTGTTCGGGTTGTTCCCGAGGGTGTAGACGGTTCCGCCCGGGGCCAAGTGGTGCGGGACCTCGACGGTGAGCGGGACCTGCGCGCCGTCCGGGGTGTGGAGGGTGTACCGCCCGGGGCTGCCGGACGAGCGGGTGCCGGACAGCGGGTCGACCACCCAGGTGCAGGGACCGAGGGGTTCGGGGTCGTGACCGGGGAGCCAGCGGTGGGTGGTCGCGTCGTAGTGGGTGCCCTCGGTGAAGTACAGGGCTCCGCCGTGGACGGCCAGGGGCCTGCGGGTGAGGCCGTCCGCGCGGGGCAGGCTGGTCACCTCCCCGGTGTCGAGGTCGAGCAGGTGCGGCTGGTCCCAACTGTGGCGGCCGACGTGCGCTTGGACCCCGCCGAGGAGCCTGCCGTCGGCGCTGCGCACCGGGGCGAACCCGAGGTCGACCGGCAGCCGCACGACCTCACCGTCCCAGCGGACCAGCCAGGCGACCTCGCCGGTGCTGACCACGACGCCGTCCCGGGTCTCCAGCGCGTGGTGCACGTGCTGCTCCGGCACCCGTCCCAATACGACCGGTTCCTCCCCGCGCCACACGAGGACGTCGCGGGACGCGGTCACCACCCCGACTCGCGGTGGGTTGCCCGGGGGCAACTCCACCCCCTGGACACCCCCGAGTGACTGCACGATCGCGATGGACGTGCCCCCCACGCCACCGGTCCCCAAGCCCTCGGGCGCCACCCCGGACGTGCGTGCGCGGGGCCCCGGCTTGGGCATGACCACGTACGACGTCGTCGGGGACGGTCGGGGAAGCGGGCGGATGCCGTCCGTGTCGTGGCGGATGAGCCTGTCGGAGACGGCGTGGGCCAACACCTCGGGGATCAGCCTCTCCTCGACCAGGAGGCGTTCAGCCAGGTCATCGACCGGCGCGGGGTTCCCCCAGGCGGCGATGGAGGTGACCTCGGCCGCCAGCCGGGCGAGACGAGCGCGGACGTTGCTCTCCCGCAAGCGCTTCGCCTGCTCTTCGGGCAGTTCCAGGCGCTCCACGGCCATCGGCAGCCGCGTGACCAACCGGTGCCCCTCCTCCTCCGGCACCAGCACCCCGGCGGCGACGAGCACGGACACCGCGTCGCGCCGGGTCACCGGCACGGGAACCCCGAGCTGCGCGCACACCGACGCGGGTACCGGGTCTCCCGGCAGCGGTTCGTCGTACCAGGACTCCGGGTGCGGCATCCCGTACCCCGCGGCGAAGTGGGCGACGTCCATGACCTGGTACCCGAGCACCTGCCTCCACCCGGCGTCCCCGGTCCCCTCCGCCGCGGTGCTCCGCTTCACCCACCGGTGCCCGGCCGACGTCCCCACCGGCCAGAACTGGAGCAGCCAGACCTTCCCCTGCACCCCTTCCTCGGCCGCGCGCCGGGCCACGCGCACCTCGAACAGCCCGCTCCTCCCCAGGTCGAGTTCGTCCCCGAACACCCCGCCGGTCAGCATCCCCAGCCTTGCCGAACCGGTGCGACTCCGGTACGGGGTCACCAGGACGTCCTCCCACTCCCCCAGCTCCACTGCGGGCTCGTCCTCGTGCGCCTCCAGTCGCACCGCCTGGTACGGATCACCGGTCGTACCGTGCAGCCACCCGTCCCCGGCCGTCGCCAGCTCACCGCTCAGCGCCGAGGTCGCCAGCTCCTCCAGCAGCCCACCCGCCTCCGGCAGCCTGTCGCGGCCTTCCCCGTCCCGGACGACCAGCGTCCCGTACTCCGGCAGGTACTCGTCGTCCTCGATCATCCCCAGAACCCCCATGCCCGCGACGGTAGCGGTGCCCACCGACAGTTCCCGCGCCCCCGGTGGGAGCAGGACCGGGCACGACAGCACACCGGGACCGGTGCGCGTACCCGGGCGCGGTGGGCGGGACGGCGGCCGAGCAGGCTAGTTTGCCCGGGTGAGCCTCCTCGATGATGTGGCCGAGCGCGACGGTTGGCGCTGCTGGGTGTGCGACGAACCGGTGGACGCCGACATGTCGGTGAACGACCCGCGGGGGCCCAGCGTCGACAGCCGGACCGCTGACCGCAAGGCCAAGGTCGCCGAGCGGCTCGCGCACCGCGCGTGCAACACCCGCAAGGGCGCGGTGAAGGTGGTCATCGCCTGGCCGGAGCGCCTGCACGTGGCCGAGCCCGCGCCGCTGATCACCGTCGCCGGGCGGTTGGAGCGCAAGGGGGGCCGCGAGGTGGTCGCCCGCTGCCCGACCGAGCAGGACGCCCGCGAGGCGGCGGAGTGGCTGGTGGACCGGTTCTCCCGGCTGGTGCCCGGGCTGCCGGTGACCGCGAACGTCGAGGCGGGCGGCGGGCAGTTCCTCGTCGTCCTGGCCACCGGCAGGCGCTGACCAGGGCCTACCGGTCCTGCCCGAACCGCACGGCTCGGGCAGGACCCGCGGGACCGGCTCCGCGCCGCCCAGGTGGGCGCGTCCGTCGTCACGGCTCGGCGATGTCCAGGGTGACCTCGGACAGCGGGCGGCCCACGCACGTCAGGACGTAGCCGTCGGCCTCCTGCTCCGGTGTCAGGCAGTTCGGCCCGTTCATCGCGACCTCCCCGCCGCGGAGTTTCACCACGCAGTCCCCGCAGTTGCCGACCGTGCACGAGTACGGCATCGGCAGCCCCGCCGCGAGCCCGGCGTCGAGGAGCGTCTGACCGGGCTCGACCACTGCGGAGCCGACCTCGTGCGCCCCGTCCCGGACGACCATCTCCTGCGGCGCGGTGGTCGTGGCGGTCGTGTCCGCCCCGCTGGTGTAGCGCTCGTGGTGCACCCGGTCGTCCGGCACACCGCGCTCGGCCAGGACGCCCCGGGCGGTGTCCATCAGCGCCTGCGGCCCGCACAGGTAGTACCGGGCGTCCGCGGATGGCCCGAGTTCGGTGAGCCAGGTGCGCACACCCGCGGCGTCGAGCCGCCCGCGCTCGCGCGTCAGGACGTGTGTGACCGACAACCGCTCCGGGTGCTGCCCCGCCAGCCGGAGGAGTTCGGCGGCGAAGATGACCTCCTCCTCGCAGCGGTTGCTGTAGAGCAGCGCGATCCGGGCGGTCGTGGGGGATGCCGCCAGCAGGGTGCGGATCATGCTCATCATCGGCGTCACGCCACTGCCCGCGGCGATCAGGACGACCTCGTGCGCCGCCGCCGGATCGGCGTGGAACGCCCCGGACGGACCGCGCACCGACAGCAGGTCCCCGGCGCGCAGGTCGTGGTGGACGTGGGTGGAGAACCGGCCGCCCTCGACGTGCTTGACCGTCACCTCCAGCCGCGGTGCCCCGGGCGCCGACGACGCGGAGTAGGCCCGCCGCACCGGTCGGCCGTCGATGTCGGTGACCAGTGTGAAGAACTGCCCGGGTCGGAAGTCGAAGGACGCCGGGCTCCCGACGGCCTCCAGGACGAGGGTGACCGCGCCGGGCGTCTCCCGCCGCACCTCGGCGACCCGCACCTCCCGCAACCGGTTCTCCGCCGACCCGGTGGCGGGGCGCTCCGACCGCCCGTCGCGCCGGGTGCGGACCTCGACGCCCTCGTAGCCCTCCTTGCGCAGCCCGGACCGGTAGACGAAGTCGCTCAGCAGTCGCAGGGCCCGGCCGAGCCCGGGCACCTTCGCGGTGGCGCCGAGCACGCGGGTGAGCAGGCCTCCCTCGGCGGCGGCCAGGTTCGCGGCGAGGTGGTTCCCGGCGACGGCCATCAGGTCCGGTGCCGTGCCGTGGTCGAGGCGCGCGCCCGCGGTCCACACCCGCGAGCGCGCCACGGCGTCGCTGGCGGCCACCTCGGCGTGTGCGACGTCGATGAGCAGCGCCGCGTGCGGGGGGATGCCGCGCAACGCCATCGTCTCCAGCAGTGCCGGGTCGTCGGTGATCGAGCCCCGGCCGCTGACGTGCAGCACGCCGGTCCGGCCCGGGACGAGGGCGGCGAACGAGAGGCCGTCGTCCCGCAGGAGGTTGTGGAGGCTGTCCGCGCGCTTGTTGCCCCTGCGGTCCGGGATGACGAGCGTCCGGCCGTCGAGGACCCGCGCGACGGTCCGCCAGTCCCCGCGCGGGCTGGTGTCAGCGCCGCCCGAACCGTCCCAGGTGGACAGGACGAGGAACGGCGCGGCGGCGAGGAAGTCCGCGATCCCGGGTCCGCGCAGCGGGCCTTCGCCCTCGACCTCGGGTGTCTGCCCGGCGGGCGCGGGCGGCTGCCACAGGCGTGAGCGGATGACCGCCTGCGCGCAGTGCACGTACGCCTCCTCGACGTCGACGAACGTCTCGGCGCCCTTCCGCTTGGCCACGGAACCGTTCACCCGCAGCGTCTCCCCCACTCCCGGCAGGAGGAAGACGAACGACACCGCGCCGTGCGCCTCTCCGTCGGCCAGGGTGAACGACACCCGGGTGGGCGAGTGGACGCGCACGAATCCCGGTGTGCCGCCGAGGAAGGTCGTGCGGCTGACGCCGTCGGCACCGCGGTAGCCGAAGCCCGCGAGCGGGGAGTGCGCCAAGGCGGCCCGGCAGCCCTCGTCGAGGGCGCTGACCTGCTTCAGCATGATCATCGACGGGGGTCGCCCCAGGATCGCCTCGACCTCGTCGCCCGTTGTCACGCGGCGGAACGCGTTCACCTGCACGGAGATCCGCCTCCGTTCGGTGGGGACCAGTCGTGCCGCCGGTGGCCCGCGGACGGGGTGACCGCTGTAGACATGCGTGCCCCCGGGGTCACGAGGTACCACCCGGAGTTTCTTTCCAGCAGCTCATGCCACTATTATGAGCAATAACTCAAGTATTGAACACTCGCTTTCGCCGCGCTGGGGGAGGACCGGGATGCCGTCGGCAGATCACCGCTTGACGCCACGTCGCAAGCCCCGCCAGGTGCGCGCCGAACTCACGCGCGAGCGCATCCTCACCGCGGCTGCTCACATTTTCGCCGAGTTCGGCTACGCCGCGGGCACCACCAACCGCATCGCCGAGCGCGCCCGCGTCTCCATCGGCTCGCTGTACCAGTACTTCCCCAACAAGGACGCCATCCTCGCCGAACTCCTGGTCCAGCACATAGACCGCGGCACCTGGACCGGCGTCGACGACCTCGACCTGTCCCCCGGCACGCTGGAGGCCACGGTCCGGGCGTTCATCCGCGACGCCATCGACAACCACAGCGACGACCCGCGCTTGCTGCGGGTGATGATCGAGGAAGCACCGATCTCCCAGGCGCTGCGCGACACGGTCGACCGGCACACGAGGCTGCGCACCGCCCAGGTCCGCGAGGTCATCGTCCGGCACCCGGACATCCGCGTGGGTGATCCCGACATCGCCGCGGAGATCATCCTGTTCGCCGTGGAGATCAACACGCACAGGTTCATGGCCGCCCCGCGGGCGACCCCCGTCGAGGTGTTCGAGGACGAACTGGTCGCCATGGTGACCGGCTACCTGCGCGGGGGCCGGTAGCCGCGCCTCCGGCCTGTCCACCACGCGCCTCGTGGGAGGCGGTCCGGCGCGCGGGTCACCCGGTGTTCGGCACCGGTCAGTCGGCGAAGCGGGCGAGGTGGGCGGTGAGGTCGTCGGCGAAGCGGGCGAGGAGGCCGGTGAGGGTGCGGCGGTCCTGGGGGGACCAGTCGGCCAGGGCTTCGGTGAACCAGCCGAACAGGACACCCAGGTAGCGGGTGGCCAAGTCCCGCCCCTCCGAGGTCAGCTCGACCAGGCGGGCGCGGGAGTCGTCCGGGTCGGTGACGCGCTGGACGAGGTGGCGGGCCTCCAGGGCGTTGAGCTGGCGGGTGACGTGGGGGCCGACCACCTGCATCCGGGTGGCGATCTCGCCGACGCGCAGGGGTTCACCCGCGACGTGCAGGACGGTGAGGACCGTCATGGCGGGGCGCTCCAGTGCCACGCCCGCCGCCGCCATGGCGCGCTCGTCGAGCTTGCCGCGGGTGACCGCGGTGCTGATCTGCGAGAGGCGGGGCAACAGGGCCGCCAGCAGGTCGTCGGCTTCCCCGGCGTCGGTGGGCATCAGCACTCCTCTTTCATTCATACCTAACTTAGGTATATGGTTGACGGCATCCCGTTCGCCGCGAGCAGGCACTCGCGGCGCACACAAAGATACCTAAGGTAGGTAGGCAGCTATGACTCGTGTTCTCGTCTCCGGTGCCAGTGTCGCCGGACCGACGTTGGCGTTCTGGTTGCGGCACCACGGTTTCGAGGTCACCGTAGTGGAGAAGGCGGGGTCCGTTCGCGGTGGCGGTTACCCGATCGACATCCGGGGCACCGCGGTGGAGGTCGTCGACCGGATGGGGCTGCTCCCCCGGGTCGCGGCGAAGCACATCGACACGCGGCAGTTGACCTTCGTCGACGTCGGCGGGCATGAGGTCGGGACCATCCGGCCGGAGGAGGTCACCGGGGGTGTCGAGGGCCGTGACCTGGAGCTGCCCCGCGGTGACCTCACCGACGTCCTCTACGACGCCGTGCGCGACCGGGTCGACTTCCGCTTCGACGACTCCATCGCCGCTCTCACCGAGCACGACTCCGGCGTCGATGTGGTGTTCCGGGGCGGTGACCGGGCGACCTTCGACCTGGTGATCGGAGCGGACGGGCTGCACTCGGGCACCCGGCGGCTCGCCTTCGGCCCGGAAGCCCACTACCTCCGCCACCTCGGCTACTGCTTCGCCGGGTTCACCATGCCCAACCACCTGGGCCTGGCCCACGGCGGCATCACCTGGAACACCCCCGGCAAGGCGGGCGTGCTCTACGCGGCGGGCGCGAGCGACCGGCTGCACGCGTTCCTCACCTTCACCAGCCCCGAACCGCCCGCGGGTGCCCACCGCGACCCGGCCGCGCAACGCGACCTGGTCGCGGCCGAGTTCGCCGGTCACGGCTGGGAGATCCCGCGCATGGTGGCCGCCATGCGCGCCGCCGACGACCTGTACTTCGACGTCGTCAGCCAGATCCACCTGCCCGCCTGGTCCACCGGCCGGGTGGCGCTGGTCGGCGACGCCGCCTACGCCCCGTCGTTCCTCTCCGGGCAGGGGTCGAGCATCGCGCTGGTCGGCGCCTACGTCCTGGCGGGTGAGCTGGCCACGCACGCCGACCACACCGAGGCGTTCGCCGCGTACGAGCGGGGCCTCCGCGGCTTCGTGGAGCGCAACCAGGCCCTCGCGGCCGGTGGCGCACCGACGCTCATCCCGCGCACGGCGGAGGAACTGCGGCTGCGCGACGCGGCGCTGGCCGACCCGACCCTCCTGCCCGGACGGACGAGCCGGGAGGTCACCACCGCGCTCGCGCTGGCGGACTACGCGGCGTGAGGTATCCCGCGTTTACGCCCCCCGGCCGGTGCGCTCCTGCAGGGCCTCGATCCGCTCGCTCGCCTCGGCCTTGGTGAGGTCGTCCGGGACCTCCTCACCGGCTTCCTGGGCGAGGGTGTGCAGGTAGGAGCGCTGCGGGCCGGTCATCGGCTCGTCGCCGGTGACCCACTCGTCGGTGGGCTTCTCGGCCGTGGGCTCGGGCGTGGACTCGGTCATCTGCGGTCTCCTCGGGAGGTCGAACGGGTGTTCGGCCAAGGTAGTCGGATCGATTCACCCGCGCACGCCGAGCGGGATGCGGGCGGCGGGCGAATACTCGGAGCACATGGAGACCATCCCGCCGCACGTGTTCGTGATCTTCGGCGCGACCGGGGACCTGGCCAGGCGCAAGCTGTTCCCCGGGCTGTTCAAGCTGCACCAGGCCGGGCTGCTGCCGGAGTTCGCCGTCATCGGGTCGGGCAGGCACTCGCCGGGCACCGACGAGGAGTTCCGCGCCAAGGTCGCCAAGGACCCCGACGCCCCGGGGTGGGCGGAGTTCGCCGAGCACATCACGTTCCAGACCTCCTCGGCCGACGACGGCGAGGAGCTGGCGGCGGCGGTCAGGGCGCGGCGCGCGGAGCTGGGCGGGGACTCCCGCACGCTGCTGTACCTGTCCGTGCCGCCGGGCACCATGCGGCCGATGGTGGACATGCTCGGCAAGACCGGCCTGTCCCAGGACGCGCGGCTGGTGCTGGAGAAGCCGTTCGGCAGCGACCTGGAGACCGCGCGCGAGCTGAACTCCGCGCTGCACGAGGTGTTCGACGAGGACAGCCTGTTCCGGATCGACCACTTCCTCGGCAAGGAGGCGGTGCAGAACATCCTGGTGTTCCGCTTCGCCAACGGCCTGTTCGAACCGATCTGGCGGCAGGGGCACATCGCCTACGTGCAGATCGACGTGCCGGAGTCGATCGGCATCGAGGGCAGGGCGAGCTTCATGGAGTCCACCGGGACCTTCCGCGACATGGTCACCACCCACCTGTGCCAGCTACTCGGGTTCCTGGCGCTGGAGCCGCCGACGGAGATCAGCGCGGAGGCGCTGCGCGCGGAGAAGCTCAAGCTCTACCGCTCGCTGCGCCCGCTGGACCCGGAGAAGGTCGTCTTCGGCCAGTACGACGGGTACCGCGACGAGGAGGGCGTGGCCGCGGACTCCGAAGTGGAGACCTTCGTGGCGCTGGAGGCCCGCGTCGACAACTGGCGGTGGCAGGGCGTGCCGTTCTACCTGCGCACCGGCAAGGCGATGGCGCAGTCGCGGCGCACGGTGACCGTCGGGTTCACCGAGCCGCCGCTGGCGATGTTCCCCAACCGGATCGACTGCGCGCCCAGCGAGCTGGTGTTCGAGCTGACCGAGGAGCCGAGGGTGGGGCTGCGCATCCGGGCGAAGAAGCCGGGGCCGAGCCTGGAGGTCGGGTCGGCCCGGCTGGACCTGGACTTCGAGGAGGCGTTCCAGGGCGCGGAACCGCTGGAGGCCTACGAGAAGCTGCTGCTCGACGTGCTGCGCGGCGACCAGACGCTGTTCAGCGGCAACGCCGAGATCGAACGCCTGTGGGAGGTGTGCGAGCCGGTGCTGGAGAACCCGCCGCCGGTCCAGGTCTACGACAGAGGGAGCTGGGGGCCGAAGGCGGCGCTGGCCGTGCCCGGTGCGGCCGGTTGGCGGGCCGCCGAACAGTGACCGCGTACCCGCCGATCGCCGAGCACGGCATCATCGGCGACCTGCGCACGGCGGCGCTGGTCGGCACGGACGGCCGGGTCGACTGGTTCTGCGCGCCCCGGTTCGACTCGCCCAGCGTCTTCGGCGCGCTGCTCGACGCCGAGCGCGGTGGGCACTGGCTGGTCAACCCGGTGTGCGAGGTGGTCACCAGGCACCAGTACTACTTCCCCGACACCAACATCCTCATCACCCGCTTCCTCACCGAGGACGGCATCGTCGAGGTGCAGGACTACATGCCGATCCTGCGCCCGCACGACCCCGACCACCGCCAGCGGCTGGTGCGCCGGGTGGTGAACGTGCGCGGGCACATGACCATGCGGGTGCACGTCGAACCGCGCCCCGACTACGGCCGCGCCGTCCCGGACACCGGTGGCGACGGGCGGCGGGTGGTGTTCGAGACTCCGGACCTGCGGTTGGCGCTGGAGTCCTCGGTGGAGCTGGAGGTGGGGAACGGCGCGGCCGGGGCGGAGTTCCCGCTGTCGGCGCAGGAAACCGCGCTGTTCGTGCTGGAGGTCGGCGACCCCGGACCGGCCGGGGAGCACGACGGCGACCTGTTCGACGCCACGGTCGGGTTCTGGCGCGACTGGCTGTCGGCGTCGCGCTACACCGGCCGCTGGCGGGAGATGGTGCACCGCTCGGCGCTGACGCTCAAGCTGCTCACCCACGAGCCCACCGGCGCCGTGATCGCCGCCCCCACCCTCGGCCTGCCCGAGCGGCTGGGCGGCGAGCGCAACTGGGACTACCGGTACGTGTGGCTGCGCGACGCCGCGTTCAGCCTGTACGCCCTGCTGCGCCTGGGTTTCGTCGACGAGGCGGAGGCGTTCACCGGCTGGCTGACCGACCGGGTCACCGAGGACCACGACGGCGAACTGGGCCCGCTGCGCGTCCTCTACACCATCGACGGCGACAGCGACCTGGTCGAGGAGGAGCTGGACCACCTGTCCGGCTACCACGGCTCCCGACCGGTCCGGGTCGGCAACGGGGCCGCGGGCCAGCTCCAGCTCGACGTCTACGGCGAGGTGATCGACTCGATCTACCTGTTCGACAAGCACGGCGCGGGCATCTCCCACGAGGTGTGGGCGGGCCTGTGCGTGCTGCTCGACTGGTTGATGGACCACTGGGACCAGCCGGACCAGGGCATCTGGGAGTCCCGCGGCGACGCCCGCGACCACACGTTCTCCCGGGTGATGTGCTGGGTGGCCGTCGAGCGCATGGTCCGCGTGGCCCGCCGCCGCGGCCTCCCCGCCGACCTCACCCGCTGGACCACCGTCCGCGACGACATCTACCGCCAGATCATGGCCGAGGGCTGGAACGGCGGGGCGTTCACCGCGGCCAAGGACACCGACGGCCTCGACGCGGCGCTGCTGCTGATGCCGATGGTCAAGTTCTGCTCCCCCACCGACCCCCGCTTCCTGGCCACGGTCGAGGCCATCGACGAGGCGCTGGTGGTCGACGACAGCCTGGTCTTCCGCTACGACCCCGAGGCCGGGGCGGACGGCCTCGACGGGGAGGAGGGCACGTTCTCGCTGTGCTCGTTCTGGTGGGTGGAGGCGCTGGCGCGCACCGGGCAGCAGGACCGGGCCAGGCTGGCGATGGAGAAGATGTTCACCTACGCCAACCACCTCGGGCTGTACGCGGAGCAGATCGCCCTGACCGGGGAGCAGTTGGGCAACTTCCCGCAGGCGTTCACCCACCTGGCCCTGATCAGCGCCGCCACCAACCTGGACCGCTTCTTCGACACCGCCTGACCGCCCCCGGTCACACCACCGGGTGGTCGGGCACCCTGGCGAGCAGGTCCTCCGGGGCGGACAGCCGCCACGCCTCGAAGACCAGCTCGGACAGCTCGTCGACCTCCACCCCGGACAGCTGCACCACGACCCAGCCGAACCCGCCCCAGGTGAACTGCTCCTCGAACACCTCCGGCCGCTCGGCGACGAGCGCCTGCTGCTCCGACAGGGTCTGCTTGAGGCCGACGGTCTGCGTGCGCGGCCAGTAGTAACCGAACCTCTTGCCGCACACGGAGAAGCTGCTGGCGCGCTCACCGTCGGCGCGGTCGACCTCGGCGAGGGCGCCGAGGATGTCGAAGAACTGCTCACTGCGCACGGCCATCATCCACTCCCCGGGGTCGAGGTGCGAAAGCCTAGCCGGCACCCCCGACAGAACCGGCTACGCGTCGCGGTTGTGGGCGACGAGGTCGTGCGCCTCCCGGTCGGGGCCGTCGATGCCGAAGCTGATGATCCGCTCCGGGTGCACCCGGATGACGGCGCCGTCCGTGCCGCCGGGCCCCGGCCCGGTCCCGGGGACGGCCTCCGCGCGACCGCGGACCTCCAGGCAGCGCACCCGCCACGGGTCGACCGAGGGCACGTCGTCGACGACGAACGCGGCGCGGCCGTTGGCCTCGACGTTGCGGTACTTGCGGCTGGTGGACATGGTGAAGCCGAGGATGTCGATGGTGCCGGTCTCGGCGTTGTACCGGAACCCGACCGGGCTGACCTGGAGGGTTCCGTTGGGCTGGACGGTCGCCAGCCGCCCCAGGCGTTGGCCGCGCAGGTAGTCGAGTTCGGCGGGGGTGAACGACATGTCGGTCCCTCCTCGGGTGATCAGCTCGATCGGCTCCCCCGGGCGATCACTCTTCCCGGACGATCAACAGGGTCTTGCCGAGGACGGTTCGGGCCTCCATCGCCGCGTGCGCCGCGGCGGCGTCGGCCAGCGGGACGGCCTGGCCGATGACGGGTCGGACCCGCGGGTCGGCCAGCAGCCGCCGCACCCGGTCGAGGGAACCGGAGCGGAACCCGTAGAGCTGCTCGACCCCCAACACCCGCACCCCGCGCTCGGCCGCCTCCGCGGGGTCGACCAGGGTGGCGCTGCCGCTCGCGGCACCGTGCGCGGAGAACCGGCCGCCGCGCGCGGTCGCCTCGAACGCCGCTCGGCCGATGGCCCCGCCGACCCCGTCGAACACCAGGTCCGGCCCGCGCCCGCCGGTCGCGGCCCGCACCCGGTCGGTCCACCCGGGTTCGCCGTAGTCGACCACGGCCTCCGCACCCAGCCCGGTGACCAGGTCCAGCTTCAACCGCCCCCGAGCCGCCCCCACGACGCGCGCTCCCGCCGCCCGCACCAGCTGCACCAGCAACGTGCCGACTCCCCCGGCCGCCGCCTCGACCAGCACCCACTCCCCCGCCGCCACACCCGCGGCCTCCACCAGTCCCAGCGCGGTCGAGCCGTCGTCGAGGAGTGCCGCCGCGGTGGTCAGCTCCACCCCGGGCGGCACCTCGACCAGCGCGTCGAGCGCGGCCACGGCCGACTCGGCGTTGCCGTCCCACCCGCTGGCGGTGTGCCCGACCACCCGCCGCCCGACCCACCCCGGGTCGACCCCCGCCCCCACCGAGACGACCACCCCCGCGATCGACCGCCCCGGGACGTAAGGCGGTGTCGGCAGCGGCGGCCCAGGCGTCACCCCGCGGCGCAACTGGGTCTGCACGAAGTCGACGGCGGCGACCGCCACCGCGACCACCACCTGCCCCGCTCCCGGTTCCGGGTCCGGCGCCCACCCCGGTTCCAGCACCTCGGGTCCCCCGAACCGCACCGCTCGCACCACGCGCACGATCACCACTCCCTCCGTCGTTCCCCCAGGAGAACACCTCCACCTAACTGGAGGTCAAGGGGTCGCGGGTCCGAATCCTGTCAGCCCAATGGTCAGAGGAGTCTTCGCAGGTGAGAGCCTGTGAAGGCTCCTCTTCTTCCACTGGGTGATTTCCACCCGGCCGGACTCCACAGCGGTGAACAAGTTCAAGGTCACCAAGCAGTTCTTCCGCTTCCTCGAAGACGACGAGATTGAGTTCGCCCCGTTCACAGAAATCGGATTTTCTTGACCATGCCGCAAGGGCACGGTTTCTAATCGGGGTGGTGGGCGAGCGCATGTCCCGTCCACGGAGGGGGAAACCATGCGCAGAGCGTTGACCATCGTCGTCGCCGCGGTCACGGCCGCGACGGCACTCGCACCACCGGCGCTCGCGGAACCGTCGTTGCGGTGGGGTGACTGCGAAGGGCTGGGCGTTCCCGGCCTGCAGTGCACCACCGTGGACGTTCCGCTCGACCACCGGAACCCGGACGGGCCGCAGATCGAGATCGCGCTGTCCAAGCTGGCGAGCAAAAATCCCGAGCAGCGCCGGGGTGTGCTGCTGACCAATCCCGGCGGGCCGGGCGGAGCCGGACTGGACTTCCCCGTCGGCCTCGGGCTGCCGCAGAGCGTGCTCGACACCTACGACATCATCGGGTTCGACCCGCGTGGTGTCGGCCGCAGCACGCCGGTGACCTGCGACCTGACGCCGGAGCAGCAGAGCCGCGGCAACATCCCGCCCTACGCGCACAACGCGGTCGACGTGCTGGAGCAGGCGAAGAACGCGAAGGCCGTCGCCGAGCAGTGCGCCAAGTCCGAGACCGCGCACCTGCTCCCGTTCATCTCGACCGCGGCCACCGCGCGGGACATGGACCTGATCCGCAGGAAGCTGGGCGAGGACAAGATTTCGTTCCTCGGTTACTCGTACGGCACGCATCTCGGCGCGGTCTACACCACGTTGTTCCCCGAGCGCAGCGACCGGATCGTGCTCGACAGCAACCTGGTCCCGGCCGGACTGGACCGCGAGGCCAGCCGCCTGTTCGGCCTCGGCATGGAAACGCGGTTCCCGGACTTCGCCGCGTTCGCCGCCTCGCATCCCGAGTACGGCCTCGGCGCCACGCCGGAGGCGGTGACCGCGAAGTTCCACGAGCTGTCCGACCGCTTGGACCAGGAGCCGGTGGACGGCATCGACGGCTCGATGTTCCGGTTGCTGACCTTCGGCGGGCTCTACCGCGACAACCGGATGCCCCGCTTGGCCGAGACGTGGCGGGCGCTCGACACGAACCGGCCGCTGCCGCCCACCGCGACCGAAGCGGCGGCGCAGGATGTGGACAACCTCGTGTCCAGCCACCTCCACCTGCTCTGCAACGACAACCGCTGGCCGCGGTCGATCGGCACCTACGTGCACGACACCGCCGTGGACCGGAAGCGCTTCCCCCTGTTCGGTGGGGCCGGGGCCAACATCCGCCCGTGTGCGTTCTGGTCGACCGAACCGGCCGAGCCGCCCGTTCACGTCGATGACCGCGGGCCGTCGAACGTGTTGCTGTCGCAGAACACCAATGACCCGGGCACCCCGCTGGCCGGTGCCGAGAAGATGCGCCGAGCCCTCGGTGACCGGTCCCGGATGGTCACCGCCGAGCAGGGTGGCCACGGTGCCTACCTGTTCGGCGCGAACCAGTGCCTGAACGACGCGGTCACGACCTACCTGACCACGGGCGAGCGCCCGGCGGAGGACCTCGTCTGCTCGTAGACCCCACGGCGGCCCGCCGACCACCAGGTCAGCGGGCCGCCGCTCCACCAGCCGGCGGGTGGCAGGCCACTCCTGCCCGGTCATACCGATGACCACGACCAGGTCCCGCAGGTCGAAGTCCCGGGAGACCGGGCCGGGCACCCACTTGGTGAGGATGGCGGTGGTCATGTCAACGCTGTCGCAGGTGTTTCCGTGTCGCAGTTGATGGCGGCACCGAACCGGTCAGAACGAGGGCCTGCGCCTGGGGGCTGTCTCGCCACCCGGTGATCGCCGGTGGCCGGGTTGCGGGACAGCCCTCAGGGGTCCAGCTTGAGCGAGCCGTGGCCGACGTTGGCGCTGTCGGCGATGGCGCGGATCAGGTGCAGCAGGTCGCCGTGGAGTTCGTCGGTCATGCGGCCCTCGGCGACACCGCGGAGGAACACGTGGTTGACGCCCCTGATCGCGGCTCGACCTGCGGCTCCGAACAGGTCGTCGCGATCGGTTCCGTCGAAGGGGAAGCCGGTTCCGGGGGTTCGTTGTGAGACCTCGGCCTCCGCCATGGCGACCACGCCGGGGTTGGCCAGGGCCATGGCGCGGGTGAGTGCGGCTTCCTCCGGGTCGATGTTGTCGCGCAGGTCGTGCCACCACCTGTCCACCAGATCGATGAACTCCACGCTGGGGTCCTGTTGGTACAGCGCGATGACCCGCTGCTCGATGGAGGCAGGCCACTCGGTGATCAAGTCGAGCTTCGACGGGAAGTAGCCCGTCACGGTCCGCGGCGCGACTTCGGCCGCCTCGGCGATGTCGGCGATCGTGGTCCGTTCATACCCGTGTTCGGCGAATAGGCGCAGGGCCGTGTGCAGGATCAGCCGCCGTCGTCGTGCTTTGGACCGTTCCCGAAGCCCCGGACCGTCACTGGTCACCGTCGCACTCTCCTGCACTCCGTTGATCACAGCCTGCGCGCCCCAGCATACATGCACCCCGTAGCTAAAATACCTCCTTGTGCAAACTTGCCGTCCATGGCAATCTTTTGTCGGGCGGTCGAAGTCGACCACCCACCGAGCCCGTCGAACAACGGGTTCACGGACCAACGGCCTGAGAGGAACAACCATGAGCCTGTCCTACGCGGACGCCGCAGGCTTCCCGGTCAGCGACCCCACCCCCATCCTCAGCTACAGTCCCGTCTCGCTCGAGGTACCGGACAGGCCCGTGCCGCTGGAGATCAAGGTCTCGGCGCCAGTGACCGGGACCGATCTGCCGGTGATGCTGCTCTCGCACGGGCACGGCATGGCCAACTTCATCTCCTCGCTGCGCGGTTACGGCCCCGTCGCGGATTTCTGGGCCGCCCACGGGTTCGTCGTCGTCCAGCCGACACACCTGGACTCCACAGTGCTCGGGCTGCGCGACCAGGACCTGCCCGACGCGCCGCTGTTCTGGCGTGACCGCGCCGTCGACATGCACACCGTCCTCGACCACCTGGAGGAGGTCCTCGCCGCGGTTCCAGGACTGCCGGGCCGCGTCGACACCGAGAAGGTGGCCGCGGTCGGGCACTCGGCAGGCGGCCACACGGTCTCGCTGCTGCTGGGCTCGCAGGTGACCGACCCGAACGACCCCCGGGAGAAGGACCTCTCCGATCCCCGGGTCAAGGCAGGCGTCGTGATCGGGGGACCGGGCACCGCCGACGAGCACTTCTCGCCGTGGGCCGCCGAGCACTACCCCATGATGAAGTACATCGACTTCGGGCAGATGACCGGCGCCGCACTCGTCATCGCAGGCGACGAGGACCTCAACCCCCACTTCTCCTCCCGGCTCAGCTACCGCTGGGACGCCTACACCCACAGCCCCGGCGGGAACAAGACGCTGCTGACCTTCCTGGGCGCACAGCACCTGTTCGGCGGGATCTCCGGCTACGACGCCGCGGAAACCTCCGACGAGAACCCCGAACGGGTTGCCGCGCTGCGGGCGCTGGTGTGGGCCTACCTGCGTTCCCAGTTGTTCCCCGGCGACATGTCCTGGGACATCGCCGTGAAAGCCCTGGAAACCCGGAAGACGCCCCTGGCGAAGGTCGAAACCAAGTAGCCCGCAACGCGCACGCCCGACAAGACGACGCGTGAGCCGCGATCGCCACCGCAAGCAGCCTGGCAGCGCTGTCGACACCGCATCCCCACATGTCGATCGTCCGAACCACCTCAGGAAGAACCCGTGAAAACCGCGATCCTCGGCACGGGCAAGGCCGGCACCGCTGATCGGCACCCAGCCCCTGCGGCAGCGCACGTCCGTGCGGCTGCCGGAGGTGCTGGAGGTCGGGACCCCGACGCCTGCGTATCCGATGGGAACGCCGCGACGACATCCACGAGACCTTCCTCGCCCTCGCCACCCGCATCATCACCTGGAGACACGTCCAACGACTTTGTCAGGACCTCTGAGTTGAACCGCCCCGGGTTTGGTGGAAGTTCGGTTAGTTGGCTGTTCCAGCCGGGCTTGGCTGGTGTTGATCGAGTCGCGACAGCCACCCCGGGCATCGGCAACGGCGCTGCTGGTCGGGGTGGGCACGGTGGACGGCCAGCCGGTGCTGCCGCCGGCGCGCAGAGGTCGAGGCGGTGGCCCGGCTGGTGCCGGGATCGACCGTGCTGCTCGACGGCGCCGCCGAGGATCCCGCGCTGAAAGAGGGCCTGCATCACCACGCTCTCGCCCACTTCGCCTGCCACGGCGCACTGAAGCAATCCACGCCGCTGTTGTACGACCGGGGTTGACGCTCAGCACGAGGACGCTGACCCCCGGCACCGTCTACCGCACGCGGCCCACCGACGCCCTGTTGGCGTTCCTGTCCGCCTGCGACGCCGCCGCCACCGACCCGCACCACCGCGACGAACCGCTCGACCTTGCTTCAGCCTTCCACCCCGCCGACTATCGCGGCGTCATCGGAACGCTCTGGCGCACCCGCGACAACCCCGAAATAGCCGAGGCGTTCTACGCCACCGTGACCTGGAACGGCACCCGGCCACCCGACACCGACGCAACCACACTCAACCACGTGCTGCGCCGATATCGGAATTCCTACCCGGCGCTGCCGACGCACTGCGGGGCGCACATCCACACCGGAATGTGACATCACTCGATCCACCCACGCATCAATCTCGAGGATCCTTCCCGTGCGAGCGGGGCTCCTCCCACGCCGGCCACCAACTCGGCCGGTGGTCCTCTTGATCTCGACCTCACCTGCGTCGTAAACGTTCGAGTTCGGCAGCGGCATTGACCTCAGCGCGGATCTGAGCAAGCAGGAACTCTGGGAACGACGGCCAACTGCGGTAGATGCCGCGCCCTTCCTTGTACCAGCGGACCGTGCCGTCCGGCTCGATCCAGTACAGCTCTGAGCCCCCGTGCAGGCCCACCAGCGTTGAGCCTGCGGGGAGCAGGTCGAGTGCGTCGTCGTCGGTGAGCAGCTCGATTCCTTCCACACCGATGTTGACGACGTCGGGGTGGAAGAAGTCCGTACCGCGCAACAATATGCCCGCTCCCCCGCCCATCACAGCGAGGAACTGCTCGTACTGGGGGTGCAATGAGCCGCCGCGAGCGGTTCGGATCTCACTGATCTCGTCGAGGGTGCACGGCCTGATGTCCTCCGGGCGAGCCCGCCCGGTCGTTGTCAGCAGGTCGATGACGTCGGGGTAAGGTGGCGGCATGGGGTTCTTCTGCATGTTCATCGAGTTATTTTTTTCCCGCGTCCGAGATCTTCGTAGGTGACCGTGACATTGGGAAATTTTTTCTCAAAGTCAGCGATGACCGCTTGACAGGACTCGCAGACCGGGCGCTCTGAGTAGATGCGGATCCACCCTTTTTCCTGCCCTGATCTTCCCTTCGCAAGATGTTCGAGAAGCTTCCACTCCGAATCGTAGTCTCGAGCGATATCCGCCGGGCCGCGGTTCAGAGTGACTTCGGTCGGAGTGGGCACGGCGCCACGTTACTGATTTTTGCCGCTCGTCGCGACGATGGTGTCCATGTCGTTACCGATCGAAGACGCGGGGGTGGAGGAACACCTTGTACGACTCCACGGCACGCAGAACTCGACCTTGCGAAAGGAACACCAGCACGCTGCCGTGACCGAGGTAGTAGTCAGGCATGTCCAACAATTGCCCTATGTCCTCCTCAACCCCCTCTTCGAGGAGGATATCCATCGCGAAGACATGCACCTGATCCCAATCACCCTCGACCAAGTCAGCCAACGGCGAATGCCGACGTTCCGTCACCAGTGCGCGAAATGCGAATCCAAGACACTGTCTCGCGTGACCTTGATTTCAGATTTACTACAGGAAATCAGCGCCACGAGCACGCCTACGACAAACGCGAGACGGCACACCAGGGTCCGCAACCGCGCATTCATTCAGTACCCATTGGAGTATTGATCTGACCCCTGAGGCAAGAAGTTGAATAAATTGGCGAGGCTTCCCTCTGAGGCCAACAGGAGCACTTCATGGCCTGGCGCGGCGCCTACCATCTTTCGTCGGCGGGCTTCCACTTCCGCAACCGGTCGCACGAATTCCGCCCGAGAAAGAAGTACACTTCATCCGGCGAAGTGTACTTCAACAAGAATGAACTGAATGAGTGGACGTCCGGATACTCGAACTGGGTGAAATCGGGCTCCACGAGTACCACGCCCCACATATCAGGATCGTCCGAGTCAACACCCCAACCGCAAGACCACCCATCTGGAGTGGTGCCCCACAGTATGAGACCTCCTGCACGGCTGCCCAAGGTCAACTCGCTGCCCGCCGGAACCGGTCGCTCGTTCAGAACACCCATCGACCACCGCCCCGGGCCGAACGGAGACGTGATCTCGATGTCCGCCAAGCGGCCTGGTCCGAACCTGTCGATGAACGTCACGTAGTCCCGCGGCAGCCGCAGGCCAGTCCAGTCGTGCTCTTCGACCCGCACCGGGACGAAGTCTTGCGCCAACTCGTCCAGCGTGTCGGACGGAGGACCATTGCGGAGCGGGAACCGGTTCCAGATCGAAGTCGAATTCGATACGTTGGCCTTGGCGACCCGGCTCGCCTGACTGACGAACTTGGGCTGATCAGAGGGAGCGTCGGACAATTCGACCAGGAAATCCACGAGTCCGCCATCGAACTCGCTCCAGTGCGTGAATTCTTCATCGGTGACGATGAGGCGCCAAGTCGTCGGAGGTTCGACAACCTGCCAGAAGATAAACGCGTTGCCAGCGCCTTGGGCGACCGGGAGCACCCCTTCTTCTTCGGGGTAGATCGGGTATGGGAAGCGCTCAGGTTCCGATGTGCGCCACTGCCTCATGTCTTCAAGCCGATACCGGGAGTAGCCGAGGTAGTCGTCCCCGTCGGGCCGGATCAGCCGGAAATCTGCACGGAACACACCGTCTGGTAGCGCCTCGACGATCGCCTTGTAGTCACTTGGCAGCGTGAGCCCGAGCGCCGACTCGACGGCTTGCCAATCAGGAGAATCTCCTGTTTCGCCAGGCCAGTCGATGCTGGCGAGGAACTTTTCCCACGATTGCACCGGCACATCTCCATCCGTTGGCACGTTCGCGGCGCACGCGAACGTGCCAATCTACTTGTTGGACACAGAGTACCATTGGCCACCGGAATCACCGGCGACGAAAATGCTGACCGATAGCGGGATACCCGATGCCGTTTGCGGGTTGTATTCCGGGCGCATGTAGTAGTAGATGCGCTCGCCTGCATCCAGTCGCCGGGCAACCATGTCTGCGATCCGCCTCATCGTGACCTGATTGGCTGTGAGGTACAGCGGGACGAAGTTCTCCGACTTCGCGTTGTCTCCTCCGAACATCCGCGCGCTGAGATGACCTCGGTCCATCCCTTCCTTGAAACCGGGAGGAGTGAACCGGCCTTTCTCATCGAAGTCCGCGACCCGATTTTCAAGCGCGCTTCTGCGCCGGTCGCACGATCCCAGTGGTCACGGTTGTGGTAGATGATCTCGGCGATGACGTGCCCAGGAGCCGCTGAACACTGGCGCGCCTGTTCTTTGACATCGACTTGGCGCCTGTCCGGATTCGACGATGAATCCGCAGTGAGCATCTCGGCCAGCAGCAGGAGCATGCTCGCCGGGTTGAATCCCACTTTCGACCTGGGAGTCGTACTCACCGAGCGTTGATCAGACGGCGCTGCGACCGCCAGCGCACGCACGCTCGCTTCTTCCATCACCTTCAGGCTGGTGGCGATGGCGGTCAACTCCGTCTCTGTGCACTCCGAGCAACTCTCCGTGCAATTCTCGTCCGCGCAGAAGGCCTGCCCGTCTTGTTCGATTTCGGTGATGGGGTTGCCGCCGGTGAAGGCGTAGCAGTTGCCGTTGAAGGGGTCGGTGCCGAGGTTGATGTCGTCGAGGGCGCCGTTGTAGGTGTCGCGGGTGTTGAAGCGGTTGATGCTGGGGTTGTAGTCCCGGAAGCCCATGTCATAGGAACTGGAGGCGGGGTCGTAGCGCTTGCCGTTGTAGCGGTAGAAGTTGAAGGGCTCCTTGTCCGGCTGCTGGGTGTCGGGCTTGTCGATGCCGGTGAAGTCCTGCCCGTCGTCGGAGCCGTAGGCGGTGTAGCCGTAGGTGGCGCGGGTGTCGCCGTTGTCCTTGGTCGGGGTTTTGACGTCGGTGTGCGGGTTGTAGCCGTAAGTCGAGTCCTCGGCCACCTCCGGGCCCGCGCCGTCGGTGTCCTTCTTGACCTGGGTGAGGCGGCGGTCGAAGGCGTCGTACTGGTAGGTGCGCTGGAGTTGGCCTGCGATCTCCTCGGTGACGACCTTGTCGGTCAGGCCCAGGTAGGCGAAGTCGGTGGTCTTCGCCGAAGGGGTTCCCGCCTTGTCGGTCTTGGCCGAGGTGCGGTCGAGGGGGTCGTAGACGTGGTCGAGGTAGGCCGTGGCGTTGTCGGCGTTCTGGATCTTGGCTGCGTCGCAGGCGCGGTTGCCGTTGGCGGTGTAGTCGAGGAGGTGCTGGGCGACCAGGATGCCGCCGGACTTCTTCTCGATCTGGGAGGCCAGTGAGCCGTCGAGGTTGTAGGTGTGGTCGACGGTGTTGCCGTTGGGCTTGGTCTCCTTGGACACCCGCCCACGCGGGGTGTAGGTGAAGGTGGTGATCTTGGAGGTGCCGCCGGTCTCGGTGTTGGTGACCTTGTCAAGCATGTCCCGCGGGTCGTACCGGAACAGCGAGTCCTGGCGGTCGTGGTCGCGGGTGAGTGGGGCGCCGTTCTCGTCGTAGGTGAACTGGGTCGTGTTCTTCACGACCGACGCGAGCTTCTCCTCGACCTTGGTGAGCTGGTTGAGCCCGTTGTAGGTCATCGCGTAGGCGTCGACCTTGGCTCCGGGGCTGCTGTCGGTGAGGGTGAGCAGGTTGGCGTTGGCGTCGTAGGCGTGGGGGAAGGTCTTGGCCTCGTTGTCGGTCTCGGTGACGGTGCGGACCAGTTTGACCGCGTCGGCGTTGACCGGGCCGTTGGCGGCGTCGGTCAGGGTGACCTTCGCGGCGTTGCCCGCGGCGAGCGGGTAGGCGCCGGGGCTGACCCACTGGCCGCCGTTTTGGGTCTGGTTGACCGGCTTCGGTGTCTGCGTCGTTCCCATGTCCACTGTGTACGGAACGTTGGTCGCGGTGCCCGTCGGGTACTTGACGTAGACCGTGTAGGTGCCGTCGGCCGGGACGATCGGGGGCCAAGTCAGCGCCGACGTGCCGGTGGCCGCGGGCGCGGTCTGGTAGCCGAAGCCCTGCTAGCCCGCACCCGAGCTGACTGACGTCCAGGTTCCGGCGGACACGACGTTGGCGGTGTTGGAGTTGTCGACCAAGGCGACGTGCTCGCCCACCGGCACGCCGCTGTCCGAGCGCGACTTGAGCTTGCCGTCGGGGAAGTAGTCCCAGGTCATCGTCCGGTTCGACGAACCGCCCGCAGACTTGACGGTGCGGAGGGTCTGCTGTCCGAGCGGGTTGTGGTCATAGGCGGTGGCGATGTCCCACGGGTCGGTCGACTCGCGCACCCAGCCGTTGTCGAAGTAGGAGTACCTGGTGGTGTTGCGAACCGCCTGCCCGGCCGAGGGTGGCGTCGACGTCTCGGTCATGCGACCGACCTCGTCGTAGACGTAGGTCGTCTTGTCCGGGGTCTTGATCAGCGCGTCGTCCTTGTCGAACGGTGTGAGCTGCTCGATCGGCCGGTTGAGCTTGTCGTAGACGGTGTGGGCGACCAGGACCGCTTTGCTTGAACCACCGTCCCCCAGGACGGCAGCGAGTGAGCCAGTCCAGGTCGGCACACCGGCAGCCCCGGTCTCCACCAAGACGCTGGGGCTGACTGCTGTTCGTGACCGCCCCGGCCGAACGGGTGGCTCCCACAGCCCGGCAGCGGGGCGGCTGGCCCCCGGCGGCGGTAGAGGGCGGTCGATGTCACGGAGTACTCGCGGGATCTCGTGCTGGGCGACGGTACCCCGCTGACCGGCCGCGGCTACGCGTTCGGGTTGCCGCGGTGGTTCCGGCTGCTGGGCGTGGTGTGGGAGAAGGCGGCTGAGACCGAGGGGGCGGCGCTGGCGGGCGTTCACGGTCAGGGCTGGAGCCAGCGGTCGAACCAGGCGCGGGTGCGGCGCAGGATGTCGAGCTGGTGGTTGCGTTCCCGAAGCGAGTGACCCTCCCTCGGGTAGATCACGAATTCGTGCTCGGCGCCGAAGTGGCGCAGTGCCCGGTGGAAGTACACGGCCTGACCGAGGGGGACGTTGGTGTCCTCCGCACCGTGCAGGATGAGCACCGGGGTGCGGACGCGGCCGGCGTAGGAGATCGGGCTGACCGCGTCATGCGGGTGCGGGCCGATCCCGTCCCAGCCGGTGCTGCCACCGAGCGTGCCATCGAGCTGGCCGTTCTCCCCGGTCGCGGCGAGCATCCCCCAGTCGGTGATGCCCGCGCTGACCAGCGCGGCGCGGAACCGGTCGGTCTGTCCGATCGCCCAGGCGGCCATGAACCCGCCGTGGCTCCCGCCTGCGATGCCCAGGCGATCGGGGTCTGCGATGCCCTCGGCGATGAGCAGGTCGATGCCGGTCAGGATGTCGGTCCATTCTTCCCGGCCGACCCTGCCCGCGACGCAGGCGGCGAACTCGTGACCGTGGCCTTGGCCGCCGCGCGGGTTGGGCAGGAACACCGCGTAGCCTGCGGTGGCCAGCCACTGCGCGCTGGGGAACCAGAATAGCTGGAGGCGGTCGGCGAACCGGTCGTAGGGGCCGCCGTGCACGAGCGTGATGAGCGGGAACGGGCCGTCCGAAGCGGATTTCCCGACCGGCAGTACGAGCAGACCGTCCAGTTCGAGGCCGTCGGCGGCGCGGTAGGCCAGTGGCCGCTGGGTGCCGAAAGTGACGCCGTTCAGCTCAGGGCGGGTGTCGGTGATCTTCCGCAGCGGCCCGGTTGGTGGTCCGATGTGCACGTTCGCAGGTTCGTAGCGGGTGCCGGTCAGTGCCGCGATCATCGTGCCCTCGGGGGTGGCGGTGAGGGAGTCGAGGCGGCCGGGATGCTGCGACAGGGTCGTGGGACCACCGGGGTCGAGCCGGGCCAGGGTCGTGTTCAGGCCGTCGGCGAACACCACCAGAGGGGCGGTGCCGGTCTGGCACAGTTCGGTGGGGCACATCGGAAGACCTGCGGTGCGGTTGCGCCGGACGCGGCTGCCCATGGCCAGGTCGAACACCGCGTTGCCTGCGTGGAGGACCGGTGGGGTGAGGGCGACGTAACCGAGGTGCCAACCGTCTTCAGCAGGCCACCAGGCCAGGGATTGTGCGTCGACCTCGACCGGCCCGAGGTCCTCCGCGGTCCCCGTGGCGGGGTCGAACAGGTGCAGCCTGCCGGTGCGGGGGCCGTAGTCCAGGTCGGCGCCGGCCCGGGTGAGCACGGCGAGCGGGCCACCGTCGGGTCGTTGCCGCAGTTCCACGACGTGCCGATCACCGAACACGCTCGGGGTGGTGACCTGGCCGGTGCGCAGGTCGAGCAGGCGCAACCGGGCACGCCGTTCGTGTTCACCGACGACGATGGCGTCGTCGCGGTCCCGGGCGCGGCGCATGTCTTGCTCGGTGGGCTCGTCCTCGGCGAGCAACGCGACCAGGTTGAGATCGGCGAGCGGCAGGTGGTCGATGATGCCCGCGCGCCAGCCGGTCAACGCGATCACCGCGCCGTCAGCGGGGGTGGACCGGTGCAGTTGCGGAGTGCCACGCTCCGCGCGATCGGACAGGAAGTACAGCGTGCGCGAGTCCGCGGACCAGCGAGGCCGGAACTCCGTCGCGGTGTCGGCGGTCGCCCGACGCCATGCACCGTCGCCTTCGATGTCGGCCAGCCAGAGTGCGGTGTCGAAGTGGTCACCACTTCGGCTGGTGGGGGCGAGGACGTAGCAGAGCAGATGCCCGTTCGGAGCGAGAGCCGGGGTCTGCGGAACGTGCCCCTCGGCCACGAGTTCGGCGGTCAGATCTGTCATGTGATCAGTGTGCCAACGTCAACAGCGCGCCACACGGACGAGTCAGTGCGCTCGGTGTGCTCCAGCGAAGCGTGCCGCCACATCGACGGCATGCTGACCGGGCCAGCCGATCCTCCGCGTGTCCCGGGTGGCAACGCGCCGCACGTCGGTAGGAAGTGGCGATGCACATCGCTCACGTGCCAGGGCGCTGACCGGGAGAGCGATCTGGGCGGGCGTGGCTCCTTTGTCGTCGGCGATCTGCTGCAGCAGGTGGATCAGCACCTGGTTGGCTTGCCGCGCTCCAGGGTTGAAGCGCGGAAGCAGGCGGCGGAGGTCGTTGCCGGCCAGCGGCGTGCTGGAATCGATCGTGCCGGTCAGGAATCCCTTGCCGAGCGGGCTGTAGGGCACCAGACCGATGCCCAGTTCCTCCAGGGTCGGAATGATTTCGGTTTCGTTCTCACGCACCCAGAGCGAGTACTCGCTCTGCAGTGCCGCCACCGGCTGCACGGCGTGGGCGCGACGAATCGTCTCGGCGCCTGCCTCGGACAGGCCGAAGTGCTTCACCTTGCCTTCGGCGATCAGTTCCTTGACCGTGCCCGCCACGTCTTCGATGGGCACATCGGGGTCGGCCCGTGCTCGCCGTGCTTGATCCCGAACTTGGTGGCGATCACCACCTGGTCGCGGACCGGTGCCAGCGCCTGACCGACCAGGTCCTCATTGGTGAGCGGTCAGGTGGGCGTGCAGCAGACCGGCGGCTTCGAGCAGGGCGAGGGACTGCGCGTCGAGGGCGGCGCGGCGTTCGGCGATGGCGGCGGCCAGGGCTTCGCGGCTGCCCGTGCGGTGCAGGTCGGTCAGGACCTGGGTGATCCGGGGGAACGGGTAGTGGGCCTTGCGGAGCATGGCGACGACGCGGGCGTCGCGGACGTCGAGTGGGGTGTAGCGGCGGTAGCCGGTGGCGGGGTCGCGGGTGGGGGTGAGCAGGCCCGCGGCCTCCCACACGCGCAGTGCGGAGGTGCGGACCGACAGCACGGCGGCCACCTCGCCGACCAGCCGGTCCGGGCCGGGGGTGACCGGGGTGTCGGCGACCGCGCCGAGGGCCTCGGCGGTGCTCTCGGCGGCCTGGCGCTCGGCGTGGAGGGTGGCGTGGGCGGCGTCGACGAGGTGCAGGGCGGTGACGGTGTCGCCCGCGTTGGCGGCGTGGAGGACGGCGGTGGCCCGGTCGGTGCCGAGGGCGCGGGCGAGGGCGCGGTAGGCGAGGAGGGCACGCAGGTGTTCGGGGCCATACCGGCGGTACCCGGACTCGGTCCTGGGCACCTCCGGCAGCACGCCCGCCGCCTCGTGGTTGCGGACCTGCTGGGTGGAGATGCCCGCGTGGCGGGCGAGGTCGACCGGGCGCAGCGGCATGGTCCATGCCTACCACGGTGGTTGAGGCTTTTCCCAGCCACCTCCAGACCAGGTTTCAACTGGTTGTTCAAAGATAGGGTTGAAGTGTGAATTCAGCCAGTTCAGCGCCGGTGGCGGAGTGGATCCGGGTGGTCGGTGCGCACGAGCACAACCTGACCGGGATCGATGTGGACATCCCCAAGCGCCGGGTCACCGTGGTGACCGGGGTGTCGGGGTCGGGCAAGTCGTCGTTGGTGTTCGACACCATCGCCGTGGAGGGGCAGCGGCAGTTCCACGAGACGCTGCCCGCGTTCGTGCGGTCGTTCCTGCCCGCGTCCGGGCGGCCCGCGGTGGACCTGATCGAGCACCTGCCCGCCACGATCGCGGTGGACCAGCGGCCGCTGACCGGTGGTTCCCGGTCGACGGTGGGGACGATCACCGACATCGCTCCGCTGCTGCGGCTGCTGTTCTCCCGCGCGGGTGAGCCGTTCATCGGGTACGCGGACGCGTTCTCGTTCAACATGCCCGCCGGGATGTGCCCGGACTGCGACGGGCTGGGGCAGGTGACCGGGGTCGACCTCGCCGCCTTCCTGGACCCGGCCGAGTCCCTCGACTCCGGCGCGCTGCTGGCGCCCGCGTTCGCCGTCGGGTCGCTGGACTGGCGGATCTACGCCGAGTCCGGCCGGTTCGACCCGGCGAAGCCGGTGGCCGACTACACCGACGCCGAGCGCGAGGAGCTGCTGCACGGCACGTCGGGGCACGTGCCGCTGGACGTCAACGGCTCGACGGTGAAGATGACCTACGAGGGCGCGGTGGTGAAGTTCCGCCGCCGCTACGTCGACACCGCCGAGGAGAAGGGCGCGCGCACCAAGGAGATGGTGCAGCGCTTCACCACCTCCGTGCCGTGCGCGTCGTGCGGTGGCACGCGGCTGTCGCAACTGGCCCGCGACTGCAAGGTCGACGGCCGGTCCATCGCGGACCTCAACGCGCTGGAGGCCGACGAGCTGCTGGCCGTGCTCACCGCCTTCGACGTGCCGAAGGCGCAGCCGGTGGTCGACGCGCTGGTGGGGCTGGTGGGCCACCTCGTCGACATCGGGCTGGGCTACCTGAGCCTCGACCGGGCGACCAGCACCCTGTCGGGCGGTGAGGCGCAGCGGGTGAAGATCGTGCGCCACCTGTCGAGCAGCCTCAACGACATGCTCTACGTGTTCGACGAGCCGAGCATCGGCCTGCACCCGCGCGACGTGCACCGGTTGACGTCGTTGCTGCACACGTTGCGGGACAAGGGGAACACCGTGCTGGTCGTGGAGCACGACCGGGACGTGATCACCGCCGCCGACCACGTGCTGGACATCGGGCCGGGTGCGGGCGCGGCGGGTGGGCGGGTCGTCTACGCGGGCGACCTGGCCGGGCTCGCGGGCGCGGGCACCCCGACCGGCGAGCACCTCACCGCCGCGACGACGGTCAAGGACCGGGTGCGTGCCAGGACCGGCAGCCTGTCGGTGGTGGGCGCGCGGACGCACAACCTGCGCGACGTCAGCGTGGACCTGCCGACCGGGGTGCTGACGGTGATCGCCGGGGTGGCGGGGTCGGGCAAGTCGAGCCTGGTCGGCGGCGCGTTCCGGGCCCAGCACCCGGAGGCGGTGCTTGTCGACCAGTCGCCGCCGCGGGCCAACCGCCGGTCGACGACGCTGACCTTCACCGGGATCGCCGACCAGGTCCGGGCCGCGTTCGCCAAGGCCAACGGGGTGGCCCCGGCCCTGTTCAGCGCCAACTCCGCCGGTGCCTGCCGCAACTGCGCGGGCCTGGGCTTCACCCAGACCGACCTGGCGGCGTTCGACTCGGTGGCCCAGGTCTGCCAGACCTGCGACGGGCGCCGCTTCACCGACGAGGTGCTGGCCCACCGGCTGCGCGGGCGCTCGATCGGCGACGTGCTGGAGATGTCGGTGGCCGACGGGCTGGAGTTCTTCCGGGGCAGCCGCAAGGTCGCCGCCGTGCTGACCGCGGTCGCCGACGTCGGCCTGGACTACCTGCGCCTGGGCCAGCCGCTGACCACCTTCTCCGGCGGCGAGTGCCAGCGGGTCAAGCTCGCCACCCGCCTGCACACCTCGGGCACCACCTACGTCCTGGACGAGCCGACCACCGGCCTGCACATGGCCGACGTGGGCAGGCTGCTCGGCGTCCTGGACCGGCTGGTCGACACCTACGGCTCCACCGTTGTGGTCATCGAGCACAACCTCGACGTCATCGGCCACGCGGACTGGGTCGTGGAGCTGGGCCCGGAGGGCGGCAGGCGCGGCGGGCAGGTCGTGTTCGAGGGCACCCCGCGCGACCTGTGCGCGGCGGGCACCGCGACCGGCGAGCACCTGCGCCGGGCGGTGGCGGGATGAGCGGGTTCCCCGCCGCGGTCGCCGCCGCCGCGTCGGCCGTGGCGGACGTGCTCGACGGGCACCGGCCGCGCGGCGGCGGGGCGTACCCGATCGGCGCGGTGCTGCCGGTGCTCGTCGAGCAGCACGACGTGCTGCGGGCCGCCGTGGACGCGGTCGCGGAGCCGCTCCCGGAACCGCTGGCGGCCGAGCTGGCGGGGTTGATGAGCTACCTGCAACTGCTGCGGGTGCGCTACCACCGGCTCAGCACCATCGAGCCCGGGGATTCCGTGTTCGCCACGCGCGCGATCACCGCCACGCACGTGGAGGCGCGGCGGGTGCGGGACCGGGCGAAGCGGATGTGACACCCGGTCCGGCCGGGAACGTCCCGGCCGGACCGGGTTCACCGTCAGGGCTGTGCGATCCGGCCGAACGCGGCGGCGTTGTCGGTGACGGCCTGGGTGCGCTGGGCGGACATCACGCACATTCGGCAGCCAACCGACCTTGTCGCGGGAGTAGCTGTTGAGGCCGACCGCGCTGGTGCCGAAGTGGGCCGTGGCGAACGTGAAGACGTTCATCGCGCTCATCTCGTCCCACGGGTCGTCGTACTCGCCGATCTGCGACCACGGGGAGTTGCGGTGGACCGGGTCGTCGGAGAACGAGTGGCCGAGGCCGTAGCCGTGCAGCATCTCGTGCGCGGCGAACCCGACGTTCCACGCGCCCGGGTCCAGCAGCACCCGGTTGCCCGCGCACGGGCACGGCCTGGGCGGGGGTGGCGAGACCGGCCACCGCCAGCAGGGTGGCGGACAGGGCCACCAGCGCGGCACGATGTCCGGGCAAGGCTTTCCCTTCGACGGAAATGCTTCCCAGGGTCGCAAAGAACGGGAATGGCGGCCGATGTCCTGGCCATGACTGCCGGAGCTCTTCCGTTGGCAGCACTGGGTTTCGATGCCAGTGGTTGTGGCGGTCGGCGGGCGACGAGCGTTCCGCCCTGGTTCGGAGTATTCCTCGGCAATCGGGTGAATAACGCGATAATCGGAGAGGGGCGGTCCGGGGTGTGAGCCGTGACATCCGCCGTCCGCCCGCTGCACAGGTGACTCACAGGGAACGCACAAAACCCACCCAGCGCGGCCCACCACGGTGGGCCCATGACCCTCGTCGCCGACCGCGCCGCGCCCACCGACCAGCCCGGTGGCATCCCCGACACCCCCACCGCTCCCCCGCCGAGACGGCACCGCGTCGCACTGGCGGCGCTGCTGGTGGGGACCGCCGCGCTCTACCTGTGGAACCTGGGCGCCTCCGGGTGGGCCAACGCCTACTACTCGGCCGCCGCGCAGGCGGGCGGGGAGAGCTGGTCGGCGTGGTTCTTCGGCGCGACCGACTCCGCGGGGGGCATCACCGTCGACAAGACGCCCGCCGCGACCTGGCTCATGGGGCTGTCCGTGCGGGTCTTCGGGCTCAGCTCGTGGAGCGTGCTGGTGCCGCAGGCGCTGGCCGGGGTGGCGTCGGTGGCCGTGCTGCACGCGGCGGTCCGGCGGTGGTCCGGCCCGGCGGCGGGGCTGATCGCGGGTGCTGCGCTGGCGCTGACCCCGGTGGCGGCGCTGATGTTCCGCTTCAACAACCCGGACGCGCTGCTGGTCCTGCTGCTGGTCACCGCCGCCTACTGCGTGGTGCGGGCACTGGAAACGGCGAGCCTGAAGTGGTTGGTGCTGGCCGGGACCGCGGTCGGGTTCGCGTTCCTGACCAAGATGTTGCAGGCGTTCCTGGTGCTGCCCGCGTTCGCGCTGGTCTACCTGATCGCCGCCCCCACCGGGCTGGGCAGGCGGGTCGGGCACTTGGCCGCCGCGCTCGGCGCGGTGGTCGTCGCGGGCGGTTGGTGGGTCGCGGTGGTCGAGCTGGTGCCCGCGGGCAGCAGGCCCTACATCGGCGGTTCGCAGGGGAACAGCGTGCTGGAGCTGGCCCTGGGCTACAACGGCCTGGGCAGGCTCACCGGCAACGAGGTCGGCAGCGTCGGGGGCGGCGCGGGCTGGGGCTCGCCCGGCTGGTCGCGGCTGTTCGGCACCGAGATGGGCAGCGAGATCGCCTGGCTGCTGCCCGCCGCGCTGCTCGCCCTGCTCGGCGGCCTCTGGCTGACCCGCCGCGCCCCGCGCACCGACCGGACCCGGGCCGCGCTGGTCCTGTGGGGCGGGTGGCTGGTCGTCACCGGCGTCACGTTCAGCCTGATGGACGGCATCATCCACCCGTACTACGCGGTGGCGCTGGCCCCGGCGGTGGCGGCCCTGGTGGGCATCGGCGCGAGCGCGGCCTGGCGGTCGCGGCACGACTTCGCCTCGGTGGGGCTGCTGGCCGCGGGCGTGGCGCTGACCGCGGTCGAGGCGTCGCTGCTGCTGGCCGGGGAATCGGGCTGGCTGCCCTGGTTGCGACCGGCGGTGCTGTTCGGCGGGCTGGTGGTGGCCGCGCTGATCGTCCTGGCCCCGGTGCTGCCCCGGCACGCCGCCACGGGGGTCGCGGCGCTGGCGCTGGTCGTGGTGCTCGCCGCCCCCGGCGCGTACTCCGTCGCCACCGCCGCGCAGCCGCACTCCGGTGCGCTGCCCTCGGTCGGCCCGGGCGGCGCCACGGGCTTCGGCGGACCCGGCGGTGGTGGGCGCGGCGGCATGGGTGGTCTGCTCGGCGCCCCGACACCCAGCGCCGAGGTGGTCGCCGCGCTGTCGCGGGACTCCGCGTCCTACACGTGGGCGGCGGCCGTGGTCGGCTCCAACAACGCGGCGGGCTACCAGCTCGCCATCGACCTGCCGGTGTTCGCCCTGGGCGGTTTCAACGGCACCGACCCGGCGCCGACCCTGGCGCGGTTCCAGCGGATGGTGGCCGACGGCCAGGTCCACTGGTTCATCGACAGCACGATCATGTCCGGCGGTTCCGGCAGCGACGCCGCCAGGGAGATCGCCGAGTGGGTCGCGGACAACTTCACCGCCACCTCCGTCGACGGCACCGCGCTCTACGACCTGTCGACCCCCACTGCCACAACGTGATCCGCGTCATGACCGATGAGGACACAGGTCCCGCACAGCTTCGGCACACCGACCACCCAGCGGACCCCCGGAGGCTCGCAGCCATGACAGCCACCTCGCTCCCCCTCCCCGCCCAGCGGGGTCTCGGCCGCGGTCCCGTGCGGGTCGCGGGACCGGCCCCCGTGCTCGACGTCGTCGTGCCCGTGCACAACGAGGAGGTCGACCTCGAACCGTGCGTGCGCCGCCTGCACGCGCACCTGCAAGCCCAGTTCCCGTACCGGTTCCGGATCACCGTGGCCGACAACGCCAGCACCGACCGCACCGCCGAGGTGGCCGACGCGCTGGCCGAGGCGCTGCCCGAGGTGCGCTCGGTGCGGCTGGAGCAGAAGGGCCGCGGCCGGGCGCTGCACACCACCTGGCTCGGCTCCGACGCCGAGGTGCTGGCCTACATGGACGTCGACCTGTCGACCGACCTGGCGGCGCTGTCGCCGCTGGTGGCCCCGCTGATCTCCGGGCACTCCGACGTGGCCATCGGCTCGCGGCTGGCCCGGGGCGCGCGGGTGGTGCGCGGGCCCAAGCGCGAGTTCCTCTCCCGCGCCTACAACGTGATCCTGCGCGGCACCCTGCGCGTGCGCTTCTCCGACGCGCAGTGCGGCTTCAAGGCCATCCGCGCCGACGTGGCGCGCACGCTGCTGCCGCACGTGGCCGACACCGGCTGGTTCTTCGACACCGAACTGCTGGTGCTGGCCCAGCGCGCGGGCCTGCGCATCCACGAGGTCCCGGTGGACTGGGTGGACGACCCGGACAGCCGGGTGGACATCGCGGCCACCGCGCTGGCCGACCTGCGCGGCATCGCCCGCCTCGGCCGCGGCCTGACCACCGGGGCCATCCCGATCGCCCGGCTGCGCGAGCAGCTGTCCCGGGGCGCGATCAGCGCGGACCCGCCGGGGGTGCCCGCGGGGCTGCTGCGGCAGGTGGTGCGCTTCGGCGCGATCGGTGTGCTCAGCACCGCGGCGTACCTGGTGCTGTACGTGCTGCTGCGCGGCGGCGTCGGCCCGCAGGCGGCGAACTTCACCGCGCTGCTGGTCACCGCGATCGGCAACACCGCGGCGAACCGGCGGCTCACCTTCGGCGTGCGCGGCAGCGGCGGCGCGGCCAAGCACCAGTTCCAGGGGCTGCTCGTGTTCGCCCTCGGGTTGGGCCTCACCAGCGGGTCGCTGGCCCTGCTGCACGGCCTGGGCGACCCGGGCCGCGGCACCGAGGTGGTCGTCCTGGTCGGCGCCAACCTCGCCGCCACCGTCCTGCGGTTCCTGCTGCTGCGCGGCTGGGTGTTCCGCCGCGCGGTCGAGCGGTCCACCCTCGAGGAGACCGGCGCCGCGGCGCCGAGTGCGGAGAACGCGCGATGACCACCACGACGTCCGAACCCCGCCACGCCTCGACCGCCCCGGCGCCCGCGGTCGCCACCCCGGTGCCCGCGGCCCGGCGCGGCTGGGAGCGACCCGCGCTGATCGGGTTGCTGGCCGTGACGGCCGCGCTGTACCTGTGGGACCTGAGCGCTTCGGGGTGGGCCAACGAATTCTACGCCGCCGCCGCGCAGGCGGGGACGCAGAGCTGGAAGGCGCTGTTCTTCGGCTCGCTCGACGCGGGCAACACCATCACCGTCGACAAACCACCCGCCGCGCTGTGGCTGATGGCGCTGTCCGGGCGGGTCTTCGGGTTCTCCTCGTGGAGCATGCTCCTGCCGCAGGCGCTGTGCGGGATCGGCTCGGTGTGGTTGCTGCACAACGCGGTCCGGCGCTGGTCCGGTCCGGTCGCCGGGCTGATCGCGGGTGCCGCGCTGGCGCTGACCCCGGTGGCCGCGCTGATGTTCAAGTTCAACAACCCGGACGCGCTGCTGGTGCTGCTGATGGTGGCGGGCGGCTACTGCGTGGTGCGGGCGACGGAGGCGGCGAGCCTGCGGTGGCTGGCCCTGGCCGGAGTCGCAATAGGTTTCGCGTTCCTGGCCAAGACGTTGCAGGCGTTCCTGGTGCTGCCCGCCTTCGGGCTGGTGTACCTGGTCGCCGCCCCCACCGGTCTGGGCAGGCGGCTGCTGCACCTGCTGGGCGCGGTCGTGGCGCTGGTGGTCTCGGCGGGCTGGTTCGTGGTCGTCACCGACCTGTGGCCCGCCGACTCGCGGCCCTACATCGGCGGTTCCACCGACAACACCGAACTCGACCTGGCCCTGGGCTACAACGGCCTGGGCCGCATCTTCGGCGGTTCGGGCAACGGCGGCGGGGGCGGCGGCGGGGGCACCGCGTTCGGCGGGGAGACCGGGCTGGGCCGGATGTTCGGCGCCGCGTTCGGCTCCGAGGTGTCGTGGCTGCTGCCGTCCGCGCTGATCGCCCTGGTCGCCGGGCTCTGGTTCACCCGCCGGGCCCCGCGCACCGACCGCGCCCGCGCCGGGCTGCTGCTCTGGGGCGGGTGGACGGTGGTGACCGCGCTGGTGTTCAGCTACATGGAGGGCACCATCCACCCGTACTACACGGTGGCGCTGGCCCCCGGCGTCGCGGGCGTCCTCGGCATCGGCGCCCGGGAGCTGTGGCGTGGTCGAGACCACCGGGGAGCGCGGGTCGTGCTGGCGGCCGTGGTGGCGGTCGGCGCGGGTTGGGGCTTCGTGCTGCTGGAGCACGACGCGCAGTGGTTGCCCTGGCTGCGCTGGGTGGTGGCGGCGCTCGGCGTGCTCGCCGCGACCGCGATCGGCGTGGGCGCGCACCGGTTCGCCAGGGCGGCCGTGCCGGTGGCGCTGGTGGCGCTGCTGGCCGGGGGCGGTGCCACCACGGCGTACGCGGTGGCCACCGCCACGACCGGGCACAGCGGCTCGCTCCCGGCCTCCGGTCCCGCGTCGGCGGGTGGCGGCGCGTTCGTCGTCGGTGGCGGTCCGGGCGGCGGGCAGGAGGTCAGCGCGGAACTGGTGCGGGCGCTGCGGGCCACCACCGGGACGTGGGCGGCGGCGAGCACCGGGTCGATGGGCGCGGGCAGCCTGCAACTGGCAAGTGGCCGACCGGTGATCCCGATCGGTGGCTTCAACGGCGGCGACCCGGCGCCCACGCTGGCCCAATTCCAGCGGTATGTGGCCGAAGGCCAGGTCCGGTACTACATCGCGGGCGGTCAGGGCCGCGGGATCGGCGGTCCCGGCGGCAGTGACGACATCGCCACCTGGGTGCGGGAGAACTTCACCCAGACCAGCATCGGCGGCCAGACGGTGTACGACCTGGCTGCGCCCCTCGGCTGAGGACTTTGGACCCCTGGGACAGCGGCGTCGGGCCCGCGTAGGCTGCCGAGCACTCGGTTCCGACGCCACTGGGAGGGGTGGGTGGTCGCCATGCGCGCGTGTGCGCGGCACCCCTGGTACGGCGGTGGTCACCATCACTGAGCCGGTGCAGCCGCGGGCCCACGTGGACCCGACCGCGGCGCTCATCCCGAACCAGGCACCCGCCCCCCGCCTGCAGGGCCACGCGGACCTGACCACCCGCCCGGACGTGGAGGCCCTGCTGCTGGTGCTCTGCGGCCAGGCGACCGGGGACGTCCACCTGGACCTCGCCGAACTCGACTTCATCGACGTGTCGGGCGTGATCTCGCTGCTGCGGGCGGCCTCCACCCTCCCCCCGGGGGCCCACCTGGTGCTGAGCAACCCGCCTGCGGCCATGCGCCGCATCCTGGAGGTCCTCGGCCCGGCGGTGGCCGAGTCCGGCGTCCGGGTCGACTGAGGAGCGCACCTCCCGCCCCACCGTCCACACACGACTGGTCGAGGCGTGGCGCCCATCCCGCCGGGACAACGCGCCCGGCACCGCGGTCAGGGAGCGGGCCTGTCGTCGGCGAGGCCCGCTTCATAGCCCGCGATGACCAGTTGGGCCCGGTCGCGGGTGGACAGTTTGGCCTTGAGGTGGCCGATGTGGGTCTTCACCGTGTGCCTGCTCAGGTGCAGGGCCTCCTCGATCTCCGCGTTGGACAACCCGCGGGTGATCAGGGTGAGGACCTCGCGCTCCCGGGCGGTCACGCCGTCGAGGGGGCGGTGCGGGCGGGTGGGGGCGCGGAGGAAGTCCGCGATGAGCCTGCGGGTGACCGTCGGGGCGAGCAGGGCCTCCCCCGCGGCGACGGTCCGGATGGCGTCGACGAGCCGCGGCGGGGGGACGTCCTTGAGCAGGAAGCCGCTCGCACCCGCGCGGAGGGTCTCGTACACCGCGGCGTCGAGGTCGAAGGTGGTGAGGATGAGGACCCTGGGACCCCCGGGCAGGGCGGTGATCCGCCGGGTGGCGGCGATCCCGTCGAGGTCGGGCATGCGGACGTCGAGGACCGCCACGTCGACGGGGTGGCGGGCGGCGAGGTCGCAGGCGGCGCGGCCGGTGGCCGCCTCGGCGACCACCTCGACGCCTGCGGTGACCTCCAGCAGCGTCCGCACGGTGGCGCGGTACTCGGGTTCGTCGTCGGCGAGCAGGACGCGGATCGGCTCAGGTGGCACGCGGGGCGGTCCCCTCGAACGGGAGGACGGCGTGGACACCGAAGCCGCCGCCGGGAGCGGCGCCCGCGTGCAGGGTTCCGCCGTGCAGGGCGACCCGTTCGCGGATGCCGAGCAGCCCGTGGCCCGGCGGTCCCGGCGGGGTCGTGCCCTCGTCGACGACGGAGACGGTGAGGGCACCGGGTTCCGCGGTCGTCCTCAGGTGGCAGCGGGCCGGGTGGGAGTGGCGGCGGACGTTGGTCAGGGCTTCCTGGGCGATGCGGAGGGCGGAGATCCGCACGGCGGCCGGTGCGCCGGTCAGGTCGGCCTGGTCGGTGGTGACGGTGACCCCGGCCGACCGGGCGGCGTCGACCAGGTCGTCCAGGGCCGGGGCGGTGGGTGCGCGCACCGCGCCCAGGACGGTGCGGACGTCCGCCAGGGCGGCGCGGCCGACCTGCTCGATGGTCCGCAGCGCGTCCTCCCGCTCGCGCGGGCGGTCCCCCGCCACGGCGTTGGCGACCGCGGCCTTCATGGTGATCAGGCTGAGGCTGTGCCCGACGACGTCGTGGACGTCCCTGGCGATGCGCAGCCGTTCCTCGGCGACCGCCCGCGCGGTGCGCGACTCCGCCAGCTCGGCGGCGTACCGCCCGCGGGTGCGCACCACCGTGGCCAGCGCCCACGCCCCGGTGATGACCACCGCGGTGTAGACCGTCGCGGACAAGGGGGTGGTGCTGAACGATTCGGCGCCCTCCAGCGCTGGGACGAGCGGCAGACCGGGGACGGCCCACACCGCGACTCCTGTCCCGATCACGCCCGACAACGCCCCGGCAACCCCCAGGGAGCCTGCCCTGGTCGAGGTGAGCGCCACCCGGTGCAGCACCAGCCCGACCGCCACGGCCACCGCATCCTCCCCGGTTCCGACGACGAGCGACACCACCCCGATCACCCCCGCCGCGACCAGTGCGGCGACCGGCCGCCACCGGCGCGCGGCCACGGCGGCACCGAGCGCCGCGGCCACACCCCACCCGAGCGGACCCGCCTGCGGTGACCGCACCACGGCCAGCGCCACGACCACGACCACCGCGACCGCATCGACGAGCCGCGCGCCTCTCGTACCGAGCATGGGCGCCACGGTATCCAGGGCGCCGCCCGCCGAACTCGGACCACGGTCCGATGTGCGCCGCGCGGAACGCCGGGAGACTCCCGCCGTGCTCACCTCCATCCTGTCCGCACTGCTCCTCACCACCACGCTCAACGCACCCCCCGCAACCGTCGACGCCGATGCCGTCGACGCTGTGGTCGAGGCGTACCGGGCGCAGACGACCGTCCCGGGTGTGGCGGTGGCCGTCACCCGGGGCGCCACCGTGGTGCGGACCGCCGGGTACGGCCGCACCGCCGGTGGCGCCCCCGTTTCCGAGCACACCGCGATGGCGGTCGCCTCGGTCAGCAAGTCCTTCACGGCCTTGGCGGTCATGCAACTGGTGCAGGACGGCCGCGTTCGGCTCAACGACCCCGTCCACGCGCACCTGCCGGAGTTCGCCCCGGCCGACCCGCGCGGCGCCGAGGTGACCGTGCGGCAGCTACTGGAGCAGACCTCCGGCCTGTCCGACCGGACCGCCGCACCCGAGGACGGCGTGCGCACCCTGCGCGAGGCCGTCGCCGCGATGCGGGGCGCGGAGCTGGCCGCCGACCCCGGCACCCGGTGGGAGTACCACAACCGGAACTTCCAGGTCGCCGCCCGGCTGGTGGAGGTCGTGGGCGGCTCGCCGTTCCGGGATCACCTGCGCCGCCGCGTGTTCGAGCCGCTCGGCATGGGCGAGAGCGAGACCGTCGACACCGAGCGCGACCTGCCGCCGAGCGCGCGGGGGCACCTCAAGGTCCTGGGTGCGGCGGTGGCGCTGCCCGAACCGGCCGCGTTCGGCAACGGCTCCGGTGGCGTGCTGTCCTCCGCGCGCGACATGGCCGCGTGGCTCGTCGCGCAGAACAACGGCGGGCGCGGTCCGACCGGCGGGTCGGTCGCCACACCCGAGACCGTCGCCGCGACGCACACGCCGTCCGCCCGGTCGGACTCGTACGCCCTGGGCTGGTTCACCGGTGCCACCGGGTCCGGCGCACCGCTGCTCGACCACGGCGGCGACCTGTTCACCTCGACCGCCTACCAGGCGGTGCTCCCCGCCTCGGGGTACGGCGTGGCCGTCATGGCCAACACCGGTTCGCAGTACGGCGATGCCCAGGCGATCGGGGAACGCCTGATCGCGTTGATCGAGGGCAGGGAGCGGGCGCCTGCCGAGGACCCGTACTCCACGGTGGACGTGGTGCTGCTCGCGGCGGGCCTGGGGGCCGGTGCGGGCGCGGTTCGCGGGGTGGTCCGCGCGCGGCGGTGGGCGGCGGACCGCCGGGTCGGGCCGTGGACCGTCGTGCGGCTGGCGGCGCTGCTGCTGCCGGTCCTGCTGCTCGCCGCGCTCGACGGGGTCGTGGGCTTCCTGTACCGGGGACGCGAGGTGTCGTGGCTCCAGGTCGCGTACCTGTACCCGGTGTTCGTGCTGGTGCTCGCGGTGACCGCGCTGGGCTGCCTCGCCGTCGCCGCCGCCAGGGTCGCCGCGCTGGTGCGGCGTCAGGGACCGGCCCGGTAGCCCGCGCCCGCCAGCAGGTTCATCATCATCGGCGCCAGCACCCGCTCCACCCCGTCGGTGCCGTGGAACCCGGCGATCTCCAGCAGGACGAAGCCGTGCAGGGCGCTCCAGAGCTGCGCGGCCATCCTGGCGGGGGCGACCGGGCGGATCAGGCCCGCCGAGGTGACCGTCTCGACCGCGTCGGTGAGGGCGCCGAAGGCGCTCAGTGCCACGTCGTCGGGGTCGTCCGGGGCCGTGGTGGGGTCGTTGGGCGTGGGGCGGTGGCCGCCGATGGCGGTGACGCCGAACATGACCCGGTAGAGGTCGGGGTTGTCCTGGGCGTGCGCCCGGTAGGCCAGGCCCAGGTTGGTGAGGTCGGCCATGGGGTCGTCGGTGCGCGCGACGGCGTCGAGGCGGGCGCCGAGGCGGCGGAAGCCCTCGGCGGCGATGGCGTCGACGAGCCTGCCCATGTTCCCGAAGTGGGTGTAGACGGCCATCGTCGAGGCGCCGACCTCGGCGGCGACCTTGCGCGCCTGCACCGCGTCCGGACCCCCGTGGGCCAGCAGGTCCAGGGCTGCGGTCACCAGCTTCTCGCGCACGTGCGGCTCGGCCATGCTTGCCATTCTGGCATAACTCGGTTATACCTAGGCACATAACAAGGTTATAGCCGATGAGGGGATTCCGATGGGCAACCCGTACCTGGAGGCCAACTACGCCCCCGTGCGCCAGGAGCACACGCTCACCGACCTGGCCGTGACCGGGGTGATCCCCGACTTCCTCGACGGGCGCTTCCTGCGCAACGGCCCCAACCCGGTCGCCGAGGTCGACCCGGACGCCTACAACTGGTTCACCGGCGACGGCATGGTGCACGGCGTGCGGCTGCGCGACGGCAGGGCCGAGTGGTACCGCAACCGGTGGGTGCGGACCCAGGCCATGGGCGGCCCGGCGCCCACCCCGGGCACGCTGCCCACCCTCGGCGCGAACACCAACGTCATCGAGCACGCGGGCAAGACCCTGGCGCTCGTCGAGGGCGGCATCACCAACTACGAGCTGTCCGACGAGCTCGACACCGTCGGCGCCTGCGACTTCGACGGCACCCTGCGCGGCGGCTACACCGCCCACCCGCTGCGCGACCCGGCCACCGGGGAGCTGCACGCGGTGTCGTACTACTTCGGCTGGGGCAACAAGGTCCGCTACACCGTGATCGGCGCCGACGGCAGGCTGCGCCGCCAGGTGGACGTGCCGGTCGGCGGCAGCCCGATGATGCACAACTTCTCGCTGACCGAGAAGTACGTCGTCATCTACGACCTGCCGGTCACCTTCAACGCGGAGAAGGCCGTCGCCACCGGGGTGCCCCGGCTGATGCGCGCGCCGGTGCGGCTGGTGCTCTCGGCGCTGATCGGCCGGGTGCGGGTGCCGGACCCGATCGCCACCGCGATGACGGGCAGCGCCGGGTCCAACGCGAACCTGCCCTACGCCTGGGACGACCGCTACCCGGCCCGGGTCGGCCTGCTGCCCAGGGAGGGCACCGCGGCCGACGTCCGCTGGTTCGACGTCGAACCCGGCTACGTCTACCACGCCGTCAACGCCTACGACTCCGGCGACTCGGTCGTCCTCGACGTGGTCCGCCACGACCGCACCTTCGACACCGACCCGCACGGCCCGACCGAGGGACCGCCCACCCTGGACCAGTGGACGGTCGACCTGACCACCGGCAAGGTCACCCAGTCCAGGGTGGACGACCGCCCGCAGGAGTTCCCCCGGGTCGACGAACGCCTGACCGGCCGCCGCCACCGCTACGGCTACAGCGTGGCCTTCAACCGCGACGGCCTCAGCGACACCCTCCTCAAGCACGACTACCGCACCGGCGCGGTCGCCACTCGCCGCTTCAAGCACGGCGCCTCGATCGGCGAGTTCGTCTTCCACCCCCGCACCCCCGACGCCCCCGAGGACGACGGCGTGCTGCTGGGCTTCGTGCACGACCCGCGCACCGACAGCACCGACCTGACCATCCTGGACGCGGCCACCCTCGACCGGGTCGCCGCGGTGCACCTCCCGGTCCGCGTCCCCGAGGGCTTCCACGGCAACTGGGCCCCGACGGCCTAGAACCCGCCGGTCCCGCCCGTCGGCGGGTCAGTCCGTGGCCACGACGACGACCTTGCCCGAGAGGGTTCCCGCGGCCTCCGGGCGTGGACCGACGGCAGGTCGGCAGGCGGGACGCGCTCGGCGACGTCGACGGTCAGTTCGCCGCGGTCCACCCTGGCCACGAGTTCCGACAGCTCCCCGGCGTCGCCGCGGACGTAGAGGTCGATGCCCCGCACCCCGCGCTCCTCGTCGGCGGGGGCGGGCATGCACACGGTGGTGTTGACCACGACACCGCCGTCGCGGACCAGGGCGGCCTGCGCCGCGAACCCGCCCACGGCCCCGCCGCGCTCGCCGCCGCCCGGCGGTTCAGAGGAAGTGCATCCCGGGGACGAGCTTGGTGAACTCCTCCTCGAACGCGGGCAGCACAGCCGGGTCGAACACCTGCAACGCGCCCATGACCACCTCCAGGCACCCCTCCCGCAGGGCGTCCGCGAACAGCGGTGCCCGCTGGTCGTGGTCGACGCACTCGGCGATGGCCACCAGCAGGGCGGTGCGGTCGCGGCTGTCGTCCACCCGGCGCGCGATGCGGCAGGCCCGGCTCAGCGAGCCGCTGCGCACCGCGGCGGCGGCGACCACCCGCAGCACGTGCAGCCGCACCCCCGGGTCGAACGCCCGCAGCGCCAGCGATTCGCCGCGGTCGATGAAGTGCAGGGCCCGCGCGGTGTCGCCGAGGGTCCTCGCCCTGGCGGCCAGCCGCACCAGCGCCTCGGCCTGGGCGACCGGGTCGGCGAGCTGCTCCACGACCGCCTCGCCCAGCCGAAGGTCGTCGCGGGCGAGGGCGTCCTCCAGCCGGTTCAGCGGTTCGGCCTCGGCGCCGGTGTCGACCAGCGCGCGCAGGTCGAGGACGTCGAGGTCGGGGTCGACGAGGAAGCAGGCGCGCGCCGGTCCGCCGTCCGCGCGGTCGAGCAGGGTGAGGACCTGCGCGCGGATGTCGGGTTCGACGATGGTGGCGGCGACCTCGGCCGCCGACCCCGGTTCGACCGTCGCCAGGGCGAAGGCCAGTTCGGCGAGCGCGGAGTCGAGGACCGGCCCGCCGTCCACCCCGGCGGCGCCGAGCAGGTCGTGGGCCCGGGCGGCGAGCCGGGCCGCGCGGTCGTGGTGGCCGTGCGCCCCGGCCACCCTGGCGATGACGGCCAGGCCGGTGACCGCGACCGCGGTCGGGTGCCTGCCCCGGGCGGGCACCCGCACGACGGTCTCGGCGTGGTCGTACTCGCCGATCCCCACCAGCGCCCGGACCAGGACCAGCGCGTGCTGCCCCGCCGCCCGCACGTGCTCGGCGACCGCGGCGACCACCACGTGCAGGGTGCCCGGCGGCGCCAGCGCCACCGCCCTGGCGGCGAACTCGACGACGGCCACCGCCCGGCTGCCCGCGCCGACGGCCACGGCGACCGCCCGGTCGACCCGGCCCTGCCGGGCCAGCCCGACCGCCAGTTCGACGACGTGCTGCTCGCGCACCGCCGGGTCGTCGATGCGCTCCAGCACGGCGAGCGCGGTGTCCACCTCACCGCGCGCGGCCCGGTGGGCGGCCACGCACCCGAGCAGCGCGGGCGCGAGCAGCGGGTTCGTGGTGGCCCGCACCCGCTCGTCCATGGACTCCAGCAGCCTGCGCACGTCGGTGTCCCGGCCCACCCGGTGCGCGGCGTGCGCGACGGCCACCAGGTGGTCGAACTGGACCGGCAGCTCGTTGTCCGGGGGTGCCAGCTTCAGCGCGCGCCCCACCCCGCCCAACCGGACCACGGCGTCGACCAGGTCCTCGTCGAGCGGGACCTGCGCCCGGACGTCCTCGACCACGGACAGGAACCCGTCGACGTCGACTCCCCCCGGCAGCAGCGACAGCGCCCGCGCCATCGCGCTCGCGGCCTCGGCGAGGGTGAACGGGTCCCGCACCGACCGCAGCGCGGCCCGCACCCGGTCGAGTGCGGCCACCGCCGGGGCGATCTCGGCCGCGGCGGCGTGCAGCACCGCGACCGCGTTGTGCAGCGCCGCGCGCGCCGCGGGGTCGGTGGCCTCGGCCTCCCGCTCCAGGACCCGCACCATCCGCACCCGGTCGTCGACCCGGCCCGCCGTGGCGGCGATGTCGGCGACGGCGGCCAGGAGCACGATCCGCCGCGGCCCGAGCGGGGTGCCGAGCACCGCCTCCATGGCGCGCGGCGGGTCGTCGAGCGCGATCAGCAGCACCCGGGCGTCGGCGCGCACGACCTGCTCGTCGACCAGCGCCGCCACCCTGGCCGCGGCCTCGCCGTGCCCGCGGCGGGCCAGTTCGTGCACCAGCCTGCGCTGCCGGTCCAGCCGCCAGGCGCGCTCGGGGATGAGCGCGAGGGAGTCGACCGCTTCGCCGATCCGGCCGTGCCTGCCGAAGGCGAGGCCGAGCCGCCCCAGCAGGTCCGCCCGCTCGTAGGGGCCCATGCCGGAGGCGGTGCCGCTCACCAGCGCCGCGACCGGTTCCCCCACGTCGGAGTCCGCGGCGCCGTCCAGCGTGGCAGCGATCATCCGCACCCGGGCCTCGGCCCGCTCCCGGGCGGTCCGGGTGCCGGGGAGCAGCAGGTCGGCGCTGGCGCCGTGGCCGAGGGCGACCAGCAGGGCGGGGAGGCCAACGGGGGTGTCCCGGTTGCGGGCGCGCAGCATCTCCAGGTGGACGGCGAGCCGGACGCCGGTGGCCAGGTCCGGGGCACGGCCCGCGAACACCGATTCCCGCGCGTCGCGGATCTCGCCGATGGCGGCCACGTCGGACCTGGTGAGCGCGCGGATCCGGTCGTGCCGGGCCGGGTCGGTGGCCAGCACGACGAGTTCGGGCACCCGCGCTTCGTCCACCAGCAACCGCGGGTAGCCCTCCAGCAGGTACTCCGGGGTGGTCTCGGGCCACCCCCGGTCGGCGTGCGCGCTCGCCCAGGCGCCCAGCCGGTTGCGGTACTCGACCAGCTCCGCCCGGTCCAGGAGTTCCGCTGCCCGGCGGCGCAGGTCCTCGTGGCCGAGCAGGTAGGCCACGCCGTCGCCCCACTTGAGCCGCGCGGGGACGAAGGTGCGGCCCGCGACGCCGTCGAACACCCTGCGGACGCCCTGCTCGGTGCTGCCGGTCAGCTCGGCGAAGTCGGCCGCGGTGAGCGCACCGCCCGCGACGACCGCGCAGGCCAGCAGCCCGCGCTCGGCGGCGGTGCCGTCGACCAGCCTGCCCAGTTCGCGCTCCATGTCGTGGCGCACCACCTGCGCCGAGTGCGAGGCGCGCAGTTCCTCGACGACGTCGCGCCCGCGCAGCGGGTGCCCGTCGGGGACGTCGCACGGGATCGCCGGGCCGGGCCGGGTCGTGACGATGACCCGCATCCCCGGCGACAGCACCGCGGGCAGCATCGCGGCGATGCTGTGCACCTCGCCGCCGGTGCTCACCCCCCGGTCCTCGTCGAGACCGTCCACCACCAGCACCAGGCGCCTGCCCATCCCCGCGCACCGGGCGGCGGCGTCGGCGAGCAGGCCGCGCAGCACCACCTCCCCGGTGTGCGGCGACGGCCCGGGCACCGGCGGCCTGCCCAGGAACTCGGACAACTGCCACACCAGCACCGCCAGGCACGCCGCGCGGTTGTCCATCCCGCCGTACCGAGCGGTGGCGAAGAACGAGAAGACCTCCACCCCGGGCAGCGGCGTCAGCACGAACGCGGCCACCAGCGCGGACTTCCCGGCCCACGGCGGCGCCACCAGGACCAGGTAGTCCGACCGCCCGTACCCGCGGGCGAAGTCGGTCAACCGCCGCAGCTCGCCCCGCCGGTCCACCACCCCGCCCGCGGGCACGAACTGCCGGACGATCTGGTCGTACCGCGCGTGCGCCACCGCCGCCGAGCGGCCCTCGAAGTGCAGGTGCACCCCGCCCCCGATGCACCCGGCCTGCACGATCGTCCCGCCCACACCGTCCACGGAGTTCGCTGTGACCCCACCAGGGTCACCAGCCCTCATCACCCAGGTGCCCTTCAGGAAATAGCCGGAGAAGTGTTTCGCCCCCCACAACGAGGGCCATCCGCGATTCTCGTGTCAGCACAGGTCACCAGTACAGCGCCGACCCGGGTTTCTACCTGATCGAGTGGACAACCCGCAGAACTGAAACAGCAAGGTGCAGATGGCACCCCGCCACCGTCCTCTGCGCACCGGACCGGCGAGTCCACTGAGGACATGAGGGGTGCGGTGGCATCGCGGCGACGCCCCCGGTCAGCGGGCGCCGAGCATGGCCGAGACGAGGTCGGCGTAGCGGGCGCCGAGTTCGGCCGGGTCCGGTTTGGACTCCGGGGTGTACCAGCGGGCGACGTCCACGCACAGCGACAGGATCGCCCTGGCCGCGGTCGGGGTGTCGGCGACGGTGAACGCCGAGGCCGCGACCCCCTCGGCGATGAGGTCGCGGACCGTGCGCTCGGTGCGGCGGCGCAGGTCCGCGACGACCTCGAAATCGGCCGGGCGCAACGCGTGCAGCTCGTACTGCACGATCCGGGCCACCCGGTGCCGGGTGGCGTGCCAGGTGGTGAACCCGGCCACCAGCGCGCGCATCCGGCTCAGCGGGTCGCCGGGGGCACCGGCCGCCGCGGTCACCATGTGCAGCGCCCGCTCGTGGCCGCTGCGGCTGATGGCGAACAGCACCGCCGCCTTGGACGGGAAGTGCACGTACAGCGCCGCCGGGCTCATCCCGGCGGCGGTGGCGATGTCGCGGGTGGTGGTGGCGTGGAAGCCCCGCTCGGCGAAGGCTTCCACGGCCGCCGCCATCAGCCGCTTGGCCGCGTCCGGGCGGACGTCGGGCCACAGGTCGACCGGTTCGGTCATGCGGTGAGGCCCACCAGCGGGGCCAGGGCCGCCCGGTGCCTGCCCGGGGTGCCCAGCGCGATCTCATCGGCCTTGGCCCGCTTGAGGTACAGGTGCACCGGGTGCTCCCAGGTCATGCCGATGCCGCCGTGCAACTGCACCGCCTCCTCGGCCGCGTGCAGTGCCACCGCGGCGCACAGCGACTGCGCCACCAGCACGGTGATCTCCAGGTCCTCGGCCCCGGTCGCCAGTGCGTCCGCCGCCGCCCTGGCCGCGGCGCGGGCGAGGACGATTTCCTGCCACAGGTCGGCGAGGCGGTGCTTGAGCGACTGGAACGAGCCGACGGGCCTGCCGAACTGGTAGCGCTCCTTGAGGTAGGCGACGGTGGTGGTCAGGCACCACTCGGCGATCCCCACCTGCTCCGAGGCCAGGATGCCCGCGCCGACCAGCACGGCCGCGCGCACCGCCGCCTCGCCGGACCCGGACAACCGCACGCCGGGCGTCGCGTTCAGCACGACGTCGGCCACCGGGCGGGTCAGGTCCAGCGACACGACCGGGCTGACCTGCGCCGCGGCGGCCTCGACCAGGAACAGCCCGTCCCCGGCGAGCACGACCAGCAGGTCGGCCACCGCGGCGTCGGCCACCGACCGGACGGTGCCGGTCAGCGCGTCGCCGTCGGCGGAGACCGCGGGCAGCGGGCCGCCGGGGTGGGTCGACAGCGGCACCACGAGCGCCGCCGTGGCCGCGCCCTCGGCGAGCCGGGTCAGCGCCGCCTCGGCCTGGGCGTCGGGGCCCTGGCCGAGCAGGTGCAGCAGTGCTCCGGTCGCCAGCACCGCGCTGCCCAGGAACGGGACCGGCGCGACGGCGCGGCCCAGCTCCTCGGCGACGACCGCGGTCTCGCGGAAGCCCGCGCCCTGCCCGCCCAGGGCCTCCGGGATGGGCAGCGAGGTCGCGCCCAGGTCCACCGCCAGGGTGCGCCACAGGTCCAGGTCGAGCGACTGCTCCCCCTCCACCCGGCCCAGCACCTTCGCGGAGTCGGCGCGGGCGGCGAGCAGGGCGCGCACGCTGGCGCGCAGTTCCTCCTCGACGTCGGAGTACAGCAGGTCCTGGTCGGGGCTGTTCGGTGCGGGGCTCATCGGGGCAGATCCTTCCACGGCACGTCCTTGTCGACCCGGGGTTCCGACGGGAGCCCGAGGATCCGCTCGGCGATGATGTTGCGCAGGATCTCCGAGGTGCCGCCCTCGATGGAGTTGCCCTTGGCCCGCAGGTACCGGTAACCGGCGTCGCGGCCGGTGAAGTCGACCAGTTCCGGGCGGAACATCGTCCACTCGCTGTAGCGCAACCCGTCCTCGGCGAGCAGCTCCACCTCGAACCCCGACAGCGCCTGCGACAGGCGGGCGAAGGCCAGCTTCATCGCCGACCCCTCCGGGCCGGGCGACCCGGCGGCCAACTGCTGGCGCATCCGGGTCCCGGCGAGGCGCAGGGCCTCGGACTCCACCCACAGCTTCGTCAGCCGGTCGAGCGCCTCGGGGGTGTGCAGCTCGGGGTGCGCGCGCCAGGTGTCGGCCACGACGCCGACCATGCCGCCCTCGCGCGGCACCTCCCGGCCGCCGATGGCGACGCGCTCGTTCATCAGGGTGGTCTGCGCAACCCGCCAGCCGTCGCCGACCTCGCCGAGGCGGTGCGCGTCGGGGATGCGGGCACCGGTCAGGAAGACCTCGTTGAACTCGGCCTCGCCGGTGATCTGGCGCAGCGGCCGCACCTCGACGCCGGGGTCGGTCATGTCGCAGACGAAGTACGTCATGCCCGCGTGCTTGGCCACGTCCGGGTCGGTGCGGGCCACCAGGATCGCCCACCGCGCGGTGTGCGCGGTGGAGGTCCACACCTTCTGCCCGGTGACCACCCAGTCGTCGCCGTCGCGGGTGGCCCTGGTGCCCAGGGCGGCGAGGTCGGACCCGGCGCCGGGCTCGGAGAACAACTGGCACCACACCTCCTCGCCGGTCCACAGCGGGCGCAGGAAGCGCTGCTTCTGCTCGTCGGTGCCGAAGGTGAGGATGGTCGGCGCGGCCATGCCCAGGCCGATGCCGATCCGCCGGGGGTTGTTGTCCGGGGCACCCGCGGCGGCCAGCTCGGCCTCCACGACCTGCTGCAACGCCCGCGGGGCGCCGAGTCCGCCGAGGCCGACCGGGTAGCCGACCCAGGCCAGCCCGGCGTCCCAGCGGGCGTTGAGGAACTCGGTGCGCTCGGTGGTCGCGGGGTCGTGCCTGGCCAGTAGGTCCGCGACCAGGCCGCGGACCTCCCGTGCGGTCGTGGGGGCGCTCACGAGCCGCCGCCCGGCTTGGGCACCAGCAGCACCACGGCCTCGGCGACGCAGGCGGGCTTGTCCGCGCCCTCGATCTCGACGGTGTTGCGCAGCACCACCTGCACGCCCTGCGCGCCCGGCTTGGCCTCGACCAGCTCCGAGGACAGCCGGACCCTGGCCCCGACCCGGACCGGCTGCGGGAAGCGGACCTTGTTGAGGCCGTAGTTGACGCCCATCAGGAAGTTGTCGAACCGGTAGACGCCCTTGCCCAGCATGGGCAGCAGGGACAGCGTCAGGTACCCGTGCGCGACGGTCCCGCCGAACGGGCCCTGCGCGGCGCGGTCGGCGTCGACGTGGATCCACTGGTGGTCGTCGGTCGCGTCGGCGAAGGCGGTCACCCGCTCCTGGGTGATCTCCACCCACTCGCCGTGGCCCAGGTGGGTGCCGATCGCCGGGGCGATCGAGTCCGGACCGTCGAAGACGTGCATGCTCTGGCTCCCTTGCCGCGTCGGTGCTGGTCGGTGCCGCGTCAGTCCCTGGGCCCACCGGCGACGTAGATGACCTGCCCGGAGACGAACCCGGCCTCTTCGCTGACCAGGAACGAGGCGGTGGCGGCGATGTCGTCGGGGGTGCCGACCCGGCCGACCGGGATCATCGCGGCGGCGCCCTTCTTGAAGTCCTCGAACGGCACGCCCACGCGCTCGGCGGTGGCGGCGGTCATCTCGGTCTCGATGAAGCCGGGGGCGATGGCGTTCGCGGTGACGTTGAACTTGCCCAGCTCGATCGCGAGGGTCTTGGTGAAGCCCTGGAGCCCGGCCTTGGCGGTGGCGTAGTTGGCCTGGCCGCGGTTGCCCAGCGCGGAGGTGCTGGACAGGTTCACGATCCGGCCGTACTTCTGCGCGGTCTGGTGCTTCTGCACCTCGCGGGTCATCAGGAACGAGCCGCGCAGGTGCACGCCGATGACCGCGTCCCAGTCCGAGTCGGTCATCTTGAAGATCAGGTTGTCGCGCAGGATGCCCGCGTTGTTGACCAGCACGGTGGGCGGGCCCAGCTTCTCGGCGACCTCGGCGACGGCGGCCTTGACCTGCTCGGCGTCGCTGACGTCGGCGCCGACGCCCAGGGCGGTGCCGCCCTCGGCCTCGATGGCCTTGACGGTCTCGGCGGTGCTCGCCGCGTCCAGGTCGATCACCGCGACGGCGAAGCCGTCCTTGGCGAGGCGCTTGGCCACGGCGGCGCCGATGCCGCGGGCGGCGCCGGTCACGATGGCGGTGCGGGACTGGGACACGGGGTTCCTCCGGAGCAGCTCTGGTGGGCACGGGCGCCTGCTAAGCAAGCGCTTAGGAAGTTACCCCCCGGGTCGCCCGGCTGTCCACCGCCGCCGGGGTGGCGAAGTCGAAACCGCCCGGCCGGCCGGTGCGCTCGGCCACCAGACCGGCCAGCGTGGCGATCGCGATCTCCGGGGGCGTCCGGGAGCCGATGTTGAGCCCGATCGGCCTGCGCACCCTGGCGATGTCGCTCTCCGGCACACCCAGCCCGCGCAGCGCCTCCACGTGCGGGGCGGGGTGGCTCGGGTTGCCCATCACCCCGACCCTGGCGCCCGCCGCGGCCAGCGCGTCGCGCACCACCGGACCGAGCTCGGCCCGGTGGTGGTCGGTGACCACGACGTCGGCGCCCCCGGCCAGGTCGCGCGGCACGGCGGTGCGCACCTCGTGGGCGGAGGTGTCCGACACGCGACCGCGCTCGGGTTCGACCAGCACGGTCCGGTAGCCCAGGTCCGCGCCGTAGCGCAGCAGGTACTCCCCCACCGCCCCGGCGAACACCACCACGAGGGTCCGCTCGCCGCCACCGCCACCCGCCCCGCCGTGCGCCACCGCGCAGGAGTCGCTCATACGGTGCGGTGTTCCCCGCCGGGGACGCGCCCACACGCCTACAGTGCGGGTATGGCGACCTTCGGTGAACTCATCCCGGGCATGAAGCTGCGCAAGGTGTCCGACGAGGACGCGGGCAAGGGCGAGCGCGCCGACCCCGGCGGCCCGCTGGACTTGGAGGCAGGGGTGGTGTTCCTGCGACCCCGGACCACCGAACCGGCCGACTCGGTGGAAACGCCCGACGGGTCACCGGAATAGGCCCACGGAAAAGGCCGCAGATTCCGGCCGCCCGGCTTTGTCACTCGGTTTCAACGGCTCCGGCGGGTTTTCCGCTCGGAACTCCGAATATCGCGAGCGTGGCCTCCACCATCGAGTCCTCCAGTTCCGGCAGCGCCGCCGCGCCGCGGGTGCGCAGGCAGGCCCGGATCACGTCGGCCATGCCGCCCACGAGGATGTGCAGGAGCTCGTCCGACACGTCCACCACCGGGCTGCCCTGCGACCGGGCGTAGGCGTGCGTGGCGCGGAAGAGCAGCAGGAACTGGTCGCGGCCCTCGATGACCTTGTCCAGCACCTCGTTGCCCGCGCGCAGCGTCTCGATCTGGATCGCCCAGGACGCCTCAGGTGCGGCGGCCAGCACCTTGAGGTAGGCGCGGATGCCCGAGCGCAGCCGCACCCGCCAGTCCTGCCCGGACACCGCCGTCTCGGCCGCGCCGATGGCGATGACCACGTCGGACACGCCATAGTCGATGGCGGCCAGGAAGCAGTCGAGCTTGCCGGTGAAGTGCTCGTAGAAGGTGCGCCGGGACACGCTGGCCCGCTCGACCAGGTCGCCGATCGTCATCTCCGGGTAGCCCTTGTGCGCGGCCGTCCACAGCGCCGCGCGCAGCAGCCTCCCGCGCTGCGAGGCGCGCACCTGCTCCGGGTCGAGGCGGTGCCTGCCGCTGGGCAGCGGACCGCCGTCGTCGGGCAGGTCGGCGAAGGTCGGCGCGGAAGGTCTCGAGCTCACCCGCCCAGCCTACCGGGCGATCGGTTGCCCCCCGCTGTGCAAAGCGTGTGAAGTCGGTTAGCCGATTGTGACCGAGCAATTCCCCACAATGGTCCACGACGACCCGGTCACCGCCGCGTTTCTGCGGCGATACCTGTTTTCCGCCGACGGCAACATTCCCGTGTCCCCTCGAATCGGGTGTCGCGGCGGCCGGGGCACCGGGCGATCCCAGCATCCGGACGTGGAATGGGCCGCCCGCCGCCCGTTGTTGCACACGGTGACCGGCGGGATCCGCCGGATCGGACGAGGGAGCACGTAGTGAAGATCGGCATCATCGGCGCGGGCAACATCGGCAGCGCGCTCACCCGCGGCCTGCGCGGGCTGGGCCACGAGGTGCGGGTGGCCAACTCGCGCGGCCCGGAGACCCTGGCCGACCTGGCCGCCGAGACCGGGGCCACGGCGGTCGCGGTGGGCGAGGCGGCCGAGGGCGCGGAGGTCGTGGTGGTCACCATCCCGCAGAAGCGGGTCCCGGACCTGCCCGCGGGCGTCCTCGACGCCGCCGCCCCCGGCGCGGTGGTCGTCGACACCGGCAACTACTACCCCAAGGAGCGCGACGGCCTGATCGCCGAGATCGAGGACGGCGTCACCGAGAGCCGCTGGGTGTCCGACCACCTGGGCGTGCCGGTGGTCAAGGCGTTCAACGGCATCGCGGCGGCGCACCTTCAGGACAAGGGCCTGCCCGCGGGCAGCCCCGACCGCATCGCGCTGCCCATCGCGGGCGACGACCCCTCGGCGAAGGCCATCGTGTCCGACCTGATCGATGCCCTCGGCTTCGACCCGGTGGACGCGGGCACCCTGGACGAGTCGTGGCGCCAGCAGCCGGGTTCGCCCAGCTACGGCAAGGACTACCCGGTCGACAAGCTCAAGGCCGCCCTGGCCGAGGCCACCCGGGAGCGCCCCGAGCAGTTCAAGGCCTGAGATCCCCACGTGCAGCGGCCGGAGCCGCCGGAGCCGGTCCATGACCGACGACCGGCACCGGCCGCTGCGCCGCACCAGGGCCACCGACCTCAGCGGCGCCACCGCGCAGACCGCAGGCATGACCCGCCCGGCCACCGTTTCCGGCACCACGGCGAGCCAGGAGGGCGTGGTGGTCAACCTGCCGAGCCTGTGGGCGGAAGTCGTCCCGGCCTGACCCCGGCCCGGGTCAGGCCGGGGTCGACGGGAGTGCGGGTCAGCCCAGGCGCAGGCCCGCGTGCATCTCCCACACCAGGACCTCCGCACCCTCGGGACCGGCGGTCAACCGCTGGCCGCCGGAGGCGGTGAGCCGCACGGCGTCGCCGGTGGCCAGCGGGCCGCTGCCCTCCATGGTCACCGAGCCGACCGGCACGAACAGGTGCACGTACGGGGCCTCTGGAAGGGTGACCACGCCACCGGGCTCCATGCGCGCGGCGTAGAGGGCCGCATGCTTCTGCCCGATGCGGATGGCCGCCGCGTCCGCGTGCCGCTCCATCCCGGAGGCGACCGGCACCAGGCCGCCGGAGAGCAGTTCGTGGTCGATCTCGAGCTGCTCGTACCCCGGCTTGCCGCCCGCCTCGTCCGGCACGACCCACATCTGCACGAAGTGCACCGGCTCGGTGTGCTCGGGACCGCCGGACACCCGCCAGGAGTCGTTCTTCTCGGAGTGCAGGATGCCGGTGCCCGCGCTCATCCGCTGGGCCAGGCCCGGGTAGATGATGCCGTTGTGCCCCTCGGAGTCCTGGTGCACCAGGGCGCCGCGCAGGACCCACGTCACGATCTCCATGTCGCGGTGCGGGTGCGTCTCGAACCCGGCGCCGGGGGTGACGACGTCGTCGTTGTTGACCAGGAGCAGGCCGTGGTGGGTGTTCACCGGGTCGCGGTGGTGGCCGAAGGCGAAGGAGTGCTTGGAGTCCAACCAGCTGATCTTCGTGGCGAACCGGTCCGCCGCGCGCCGGATGTCCACCCCGGACAGTTGCTGAGTCATGCGACCACTTCCCGTAGGTCTCGCCGCTCGAAGTAGTTAAGGCTTTAACCAACTCGGACTGTAGACCGATGTAGTTGCACTGTCAACTATGTCGTCCGGTGGGCCTAGGCTGATCCCATGACGCCCTGGCTCGAACCGCAACAGCAACGCTCCTGGCGCGCCCTGGTCGACGGCGCGGGTCGCCTCGTCACCCACCTCGACCGGCACCTGCGCGGCGCGCACGGGCTGTCGCTGGCGGAGTACGAGGTGCTGGTGCGCCTGTCGGAGCTGTCCGACCACCAGGTGCACATGTCCGAACTCGCCGCCGGGCTGAGCCACTCCCGCGCCCGCCTGTCGCAGACGGTCGACCGGTTGGCCCGAGCGGGCCTGGTCACCCGCCGCCCCTGCCCCCAGGACCGGCGCGGCGTCCACGCGGCCCTGACCCCCAGCGGAGCGGACGCCCTGCGAGCCGCGGCGGCGGACCACGTCCGGGAAGTCCGCCGCCTGGTCATCGACGTCCTCAGCGACGCGGAACTGGCCACGGTGGGCACGGCGATGGACAAGGTGCGCGCGGCGGTGTGACGGGCCCGGGTGGTGGGTCAGACCGTCTGCACGGTCAGGCCCGCCTCGGCGAACTCGGCCAGGGTTGCGGGATCTGCGTCGGTGTCGGTGATGAGGAGGTCGAGGGTGGTGGTGGGGCAGATGCGGGCGAAGGCGTGGGCGGTGAGCTTGGTGCTGTCGGCGATGACCACGACCCGGCGGGCCCTGGTGGCCATCAGGCGGTTGACGTTGGCCTCGCCCTCGTGGTGGGCGTAGGCGCCGTGGCGGGGGTTGATGGCGTCCACGCCCAGGAAGACGATGTCGAGGGTGAGTTCGTCGATGATGCGGGTGGCGAGGGGGCCGGTCAGCTCGAAGGACTGGGGGCGGGCCACGCCCCCGGTCACGACGATCTTGACGTGGGGGCGGACCGCGAGTTCGTTGGCGATGTTGAGGGCGTTGGTGACGACCGTGAACGCCGGTTCGCCGGTCGGGCAGGACTCGGGGCGGACGGCGAGGGCGCGGGCGATCTCGGTGGTGGTCGTGCCGCCGTTGAGGCCGACGACCATGCCGCGGTCGACCAGGGCGGCCGCAGCCCTGCCGATGCGTTCCTTGCGGGAGGTGTTCCGCGCGGTCTTGTAGCGCAGGGGCAGGTCGTAGGCCACGTTGTTCGCGACGGCGCCGCCCCTGGTGCGGGTGAGGAGCTGCTGTTCGGCGAGGTGGTCGAGGTCGCGGCGGATGGTGGCGGCGGAGACCTCCAGGTCCGCCGCCAGGGCGTCGACGTCGACCTTCCCGCGGTCGCTCAGCAGGTCGAGGAGGGCGCTCAGGCGCTCGTAGCGGTTCACGGTCCTCCCCGCGGCGGTGGTCATCGGGTGCGCAGTATCGCGCACACTTGGCATCGGGTGCGAGATCACGCAGTATTCGGGTCGTCCACGAGCATGTTCACGCGATCCGAGGAGGCCGAATGGGCGAGCGGGCGGTGGTGGCGGTCGACGTCGGCGGCACCTCGGTCAAGGCGGCCCTGGTCTCCCCCGACCTCACGCCGCTGCGCGCGCTGCGGCGGCCCAGCAGCCGGGTCGGCGGGGCGGTGGCGCTGGGGCCGATCGCGGAGCTGGTCCGGGAGCTGGCCGGGGACGCCGACGTGGTCGGGGTCGGGGTGGCGGTGCCGGGGATCGTCGACGACGCCACGGGGGTGGTGCGGGCGGCGGTGAACCTGGGGTGGACCGACCTGCCGCTGCGCGACGAGCTGGCGGCGGCGTGCGGGCTACCGCTGCGGGTGGGCCACGACGTGCGGACCGGCGGGCTGGCCGAGTTCACCGTGGGCGCCGCCGCGGGGGCGCGGAACGCGCTGTTCGTCGCCATCGGCACCGGCATCGCCGCGGCGGTCCAGGTCGACGGGCGGCTGGTGGCCGCGGGCGGGTACGCGGGCGAGATCGGGCACGTGGTGGTCGACCCGGCGGGCGACACCTGCGGCTGCGGCACGGTCGGCTGCCTGGAGACGCTGGCCGCCGCGCCCGCCCTGGCCCGCCGGTACGCGGCGCTGACCGGTGTCGAGCGGACCGCCGAGGAGATCTGCGCCCTGCTGCCCGACGACCCCGCCGCGCGCCGGGTGTGGGCGGACATGGTCGAGGCCATGGCGACCGCCCTGCACACCGCGTGCACCCTGTTCGGCCCGGAGGCGGTCGTGCTCGGCGGCGGGCTCTCCGAGGCGGGGGCGGCGCTGACCGGTCCGGTGGCCGAGGCGCTGGGCCGCAGGCTGACCTTCCAGCGGCGGCCGTCGGTGGTACGGGCCGCGCTCGGGCAGGACGCGGGGCGCGCGGGCGCGGCGCTGATGGCGTGGGACGCGGCCGGGATCAGCCCGTAGGCGATCACCGGGTGAGCACGCTCCACGGCCTGGGGCGTGTCTTGCACAGCTCGGCCTTTTTGTGGGGGTGCCCGGCTGGGTGGATGTGCTTGGCCGGGCCCCTACGGCGATCATGCGGCCCAGCGTGACAGGGTGGGGCTGAAGGGATGCCCCACCGCCAGAGGCAGGCTTGCACATGATCGCCACCCCCGGCCAAACACATCCACCCACCCGGGCATTTTGGTAGCCGGGCCGGCGGTTTCCCGGGTGGTCGGCTGCTGCGCGCGGTGGGTTCGGCGTGGCTGGGCTGGCGATTGGCAGGGTGGCTGGTTGTCGCTGCGCCGACGGGGATCATGGTGGCCGGTGGTTGGCGGTGTGGCCGAGCGGCTTCGTGGACAGGCGCCAGATCGGGCCACGGCAACCGAACGGCCGTGCGCCGTGGTCCCGTGTGGACGGTGGGGCGGTAGCGGTTCCCGTCGACCCTGGTGGAGCAGCCGCACGGGTCCACTCCGGCCTCGGCTCAGCCGGTCTGCGGTGGGCCGGTCTCCACGACGGGGAGCAGGTTCGGGCGCCACACGCCGTCGTGCGCCAGCGCCGTGGTGCGGCGTTCTTCGGGGACCTCGCCGTAGGTGGTGGTGCGCTGGCGGGCGGGGCGGCCCGCGAGGGCGGCCAGGGCTTCCAGGTCGGCGATGGTCTTGTAGCTGCCGTTGTCGCTGCCCGCCATGCGGCTGATGGTCTCCTCCATCAGCGTGCCGCCGAGGTCGTTGATGCCGCCGTTGAGGACCTCCACCACCCCCTCGTCGCCGAGTTTGACCCAGCTCGTCTGGATGTTGCGGATGCGGCCGTGCAGCAGGATGCGGGCGAGGGCGTGCACCGCGCGGTTCTCCAGGCGGGTGGGGCCGGGGCGGGCGATGCCCGCGAGGTAGAGCGGCGCGTTGGTGTGCACGAACGGCAGCAGCACGAACTCGGAGAAGCCGCCGGTGCGGTCCTGCAGCGAGCCGATCAGCTTCAGGTGCGCGACCCAGTGCGCGGGGGTGTCCACGTGGCCGTACATCATCGTGGAGGTGGTGGGGATGCCCAGGTCGTGGGCGGTGGTGACGACGTCGACCCAGGCCGAGGTGGGCAGCTTGCCCTTGGTGAGGACCCAGCGGACCTCGTCGTCGAGGATTTCCGCGGCGGTGCCGGGCAGGGAGTCCACCCCGGCGTCGCGGGCGGCGGAGAGCCAGTCGCGGATGGACAGGTTCGTGCGGCCCGCGCCGTTGACGACCTCCATCGGGGAGAAGGCGTGCACGTGCAGGCCGGGGGCGCGCTTCTTGACCTCGGCGGCGATGTCGAAGTAGGCGGTGCCGGGCAGGTCAGGGTGGATGCCGCCCTGCATGCACACCTCGGTCGCGCCCACGGCCCACGCCTGCTCGGCGCGCTGGCCCACCTGCTCCAGCGACAGCGTGTAGGCGTCGGCGTCGGTGCGCCGCTGGGCGAACGCGCAGAAGCGGCACCCGGTGTAGCAGACGTTGGTGAAGTTGATGTTCCGCGTGACCACGTAGGTGACCTCGTCGCCCACGGCCTCCTCGCGGAACCCGTCGGCCAGGGCGGCCAGCGCCTCGATCTCCGCGCCCGGACCGGCCGAGAGCAGGACCAGCGCGTCCTCGTCGGACAGCGCGGTCGGGTGGTGCTCGGCGTGGCGCAGCGCGGTCAGGAACTCGGGGCGGGCCGTGCCCCCGCCGCCGGTGGCCGGGCCGGTGCCGGGGTGGACCTGGGTGCGCAGCTCGTCCCAGTCGCCGTAGACGGAGTCGAAGTCGTCGCGGCGGTCGGCGGTGCGGCCCTCGGTGTCGATGGTGGTGTGCAGGTCGGTGCGGCCCGAGGCGGTGAGGGCGACCTCCGGCTCCTGCCAGGGGCGGCCCACCGGTGGGGCGTCCTCGACCGCCAGGCCGGTCTCCGGGTCAGCGAGGGCGTCGACGTGCGCGCGCAGCCGGGGGTCGAGCCACGGTTCGCCCTTGAGCACGTACTCGGGGTAGATCGTCAACCGCTCGGCCAGCCGGAACCCGGCCGCCGCGGTCTGCTCGGCCAGCGCCTCGATCTGCGGCCACGGGCGCTCGGGGTTGACGTGGTCGGGGGTCAGCGGGGACACCCCGCCCCAGTCGTCGATGCCCGCGCGCAGCAGCAGGCCGAACTCGCCGCCGATGAGGTTCGGCGGGGCCTGGATGCGCGCCTTGGGCCCGAGCACGACCCGCGCCACCGCCACGGTCGCCGCCAGTTCCTCGGCCTCGGCGTCGGGCATCCCGCGCATGGCAGTGTCCGGCTTGGCGCGGAAGTTCTGCACGATGACCTCTTGGACACCGCCGTAGCGCCGGGCCACCTGCCGGATGGCGAAGATCGACTCCACCCGGTCCGCGAGCGTCTCGCCGATGCCGATCAGGATGCCGGTGGTGAACGGCACCGCGCTGCGGCCCGCGTCCTCCAGCACCCGCAGCCGCACCGCGGGCTCCTTGTCCGGCGAGCCGTAGTGCGGTCCGCCGGGCTTGGCCCACAGGTCGGTCGAGGTGGTCTCCAGCATCATCCCCATCGACGGGGCGACGGGCTTGAGCCGTTGCAGGTCCGTCCAGGACAGCACGCCGGGGTTCAGGTGCGGCAGCAGCCCGGTCTCCTCCAGCACCCGGATCGCCATGGCCCGCACGTACGACAGCGTGTCCGGGTACCCGGCCGCCTCCAGCCACTCGCGGGCGGCGTCCCAGCGGTCCTCGGGGCGGTCACCGAGGGTGAACAGGGCTTCCTTGCAGCCCATCGCCGCACCCCGCCTGGCGATGTCCAGCACCTCGTCGGGACTGAGGAACGGGGCGGGCAGCCGACCGGGGACGGTGGCGAAGGTGCAGTAGTGGCACCGGTCGCGGCACAGGCGGGTCAGCGGGATGAAGACCTTCTTGGAGTAGGTGACCACACCGGGTCGCCCGACCGCTTCCAGACCGGCGTCGCGGACCCGTGACGCGGTGGTGACCAGGTCGTCGAGGTGCTCGCCGCGGGCGTGCAGCAGGACCTCGGCCTCGGTCCGGTCCAGGGTGACCCCGTCGCGGGCCCGGCGCAGGGCTCGGCGGAGCGCGGACTCGCTGGGCACGGCAACGTCGGTCATCCCCCCAGGCTAGTTCCCGGGGCGGCGGGGACCGGACGAGGACCGGAGTGATCTCCCGTGCACCGGGACGGGGAATAGAACCGCGGCCTCGCGACCACTACCTGAGCATGACCACCACACCGTTCAACCCCCACGCCCTGCTCGCGGAGAGCAGGCTCGGCGTCCTCGCCACGATCAAGGCGGACGGCCTGCCACAGCTCTCCCCGGTGCTGCCGTACTACGACGAGGAGGCGGGCACCATCCGGATCTCCACTCGGGAGGGACTGTCGAAGACGAGGAACCTGCGCCGCGACCAGCGCGCGGCGCTGGAGGTCACCAGCGCCGACGGCAAGTCCTGGGCGACCGCCGAGGGCACGGTCACGATCACCGGACCGAGCACCGACGCGCACGGGCCCGAGGTCCAGGCGCTGGTGGACTGGTACCGGGTCGCCTCGGGTGGCGAGCACCCGGACTGGGACGAGTACCGCGCCGCGATGGTCGACGACCGGCGGGTGCTCGTCACGATCGCGGTCACCCGGGTCTACGGCGCCGACATCGGCTGAGCTGTTCCCGCGCGCCGGTCCCGACCACGACCCGGGCACGGCTCCGCCCCCGCCGCGTGGTGCGGCGGGGGCGGGGTCGCGTATCCGGTGATCAGCCGGGCAGCACGCCCGCGATGGCCTTGCGGGCCTTCTTCGGGGCGCTGCTGAGCGTGTCGCCCACCGTGTCGGTGGTGTCCGCGGTCCAAGCGCTGAAGTCGTGGGCGGTCTTGTTGAGCTTCTTGCCCGCCCGCTTCGCGCGCCAGCCCAGCGAGGGCTTGCCCGCGGTGTCGGCGGAGGCGAGCAGGAGGCCGCCGAGCAGGCCCACGTTCTTCAGGAAGTGGATCTGCTGCTGCTGGCGGTTCGAGGCGTCCTTCTCCTCCCAGAACCGGTGCGTGGCGAGCGTGGTCGGCACCAGGCTGCCGGAGAGCAGCAGCGCCGACAGCCTCGGGAACCGGCCCAGCGCGAGCAGGGCACCCGCGCCGACCTTCACCGCGCCATCGATGCGCACCAGGGTCAGCGCGTCGGAGGGCACCTGCTCGGGGAGCTTGTCGCCCACCTTGTTCAGGGTCCCGTCCAGCACCGGCTTGGCCGCCTCGACGTGCGCCTCGGGGTTGCGCAGCACATTGATACCGCCTGCGATGAAGATCCCCGCAAGCATCGGGCGCGCCAGTCTGCGCAAGATCATCGGGCCTGTCCTCTCTAGTCGATCCGGTGCTTGGTCTGCTCGACCAGCTCGCGGACGTGGTCGATCGAACCGCACCCGGCCTTGACGCGCTCGTCGCGGACGCTGACGAACTTCGTGCCGAGCTCGGCCCGCCGGTCGTCGGCGACGCTGTCGCGCGCGTCGTTGAGGATGGTGCGCTCCTCCTCGTCCACGTGGTGGTTGATGGCCTTGACCAGCTCTTCGAGCTTCTCGTCCCAGTCGTCGGAGTCGGTGTCCTCGATCTCCATCAGCTCCAGCAGGGCCACGTGCCCCTCGGCGTGCTCCTCCGCCCCGTGCTCCACCTCGTGGTCGCTGACGCCCTTGTACCGCCGCAGCGCGGGGTAGACCTCGGACTCCTCGGCCTCGGCGTGACCGACGAGCACGTGCGCCAGCTCGTCGAGCAGCTTGGCCCGGTCGCTGGTGCGGTCCCGCAGACCCCGGAACAGCTCCTCGAAGCGCCGGTGGTCGTCCAGGATCAGCTCGATCACGTCGGTGGTGGGCATGTGGTGGGCCTTTCGTGCTGGGAACGTCGCCGGGTGGGTACCCGGCGACGACCGCACTCAACCCCGCCGCCCCCACACGGGGTGACCGCCCCCGGGGAGCCGGCGGACCCGACTCGGTGCCCGCACGAGAACCCGGTCCGCCCGAAGGCGGACCGGGCTCGGCCGACCGCTACTCCGATCCGGCTTCGATGTCGCCCTCGACCTGGAGGTACAGCTCCTGGAGCTGCCGCAGGGTGTCCGGGTCCGGTTCGGCCCACATCTTGCGGTCGGCGGCTTCCAGGAGGCGTTCGGCGATGCCGTGCAGGGCCCACGGGTTGGACTCGGTGAGGAACTTGCGGTTCTCCGGGTCCAGGGCGTAGGTCTGCGCGAGCTTGTCGTACATCCAGTCCGCGACGACCCCGGTGGTGGCGTCGTAGCCGAAGAGGTAGTCGACGGTGGCCGCCAGTTCGAAGGCGCCCTTGTAGCCGTGGCGGCGCATGGCCTCGATCCAGCGGGGGTTGACCACGCGGGAGCGGAAGACGCGGTTGGTCTCCTCCGACAGGGAGCGGGTGCGGACCGCGTCGGGGTTGGTGCTGTCGCCGATGTAGGCGGCGGGGGCCTTGCCGGTCAGCGAGCGGACGGTGGCGATCATGCCGCCGTGGTACTGGAAGTAGTCGTCGGAGTCGGCGATGTCGTGTTCGCGGGTGTCGACGTTCTTGGCGGCGACGTTGATGCGGCGGTAGGCCGATTCCATGTCCGCGCGGGCGGCGACGCCGTCGAGGTCGCGGCCGTAGGCGAAGCCGCCCCAGACCGCGTAGACCTCCGCGAGGTCGGAGTCGTCGCGCCAGTTGTGGCTGTCGATCAGCGGGAGCAGGCCCGCGCCGTACGCGCCGGGCTTGGAGCCGAAGATGCGGGTGGTGGCTTGGCGTTCACCCCGGTCGGCGTCGGCCTGGACGTGGGCGCGGACGTAGTTGTCCTCTTCGGACTCGTCCAGGGCGGCGACCATCCGCACGGCGTCGTCGAGCAGGTAGACCACGTGCGGGAAGGCGTCGCGGAAGAAGCCGGAGATGCGGACGGTGACGTCGATGCGGGGGCGGCCCAGCTCGTCGAGCGGGATGACCTCCAGGCCGCTGATGCGCCGGGACGCCTCGTCCCAGACCGGGCGGGCGCCGAGCAGGGCCAGCACCTCGGCGATGTCGTCGCCCGCGGTGCGCATGGCCGAGGTGCCCCACACCGACAGGCCGACCGAGCGCGGCCACTCGCCGGTGTCGCGCCGGTAGCGCTGCACCAGCGACTCCGCCATGGCCGAGCCGGTCTCCCAGGCCAGGCGGCTGGGCACCGCCTTGGGGTCGACGGAGTAGAAGTTGCGACCCGTGGGCAGCACGTTGACCAGCCCGCGCAGCGGTGAGCCGCTGGGCCCGGCGGGCACGTAGCCGCCGTCGAGGGCGTGCAGGACGTTGTCGATCTCGTCGGTGGTGCGGGCCAGCCGGGGCACGACCTCCACCGCGGCGAAGGTCAGCACCTCGATGACGGCCGGGTCGTCCGAGACGCGCGCGGCGGCGTCGGGGTCCCAGTCGTGGTCCTCCATGGCCTGGACCAGGGCGAGGGCCTGCGCGTCGATCTCGTCGGTGCGGGTGCGCGTCTCCGTGCCGTCCTCGGACAGGCCCAGCGCCTCGCGCAGGCCGGGCAGCGCGGCGGCCTGCCCGCCCCACATCTGCCGGGCGCGCAGCATGGAGTTGACCAGGTTGACCCTGGCCGCGCCCACCGGCGGGTCGCCGAGGGTGTGCAGGCCGTCGCGGATCTGCACGTCCTTGATCTCGCACAGCCAGCCGTCGACGTGCAGCAGGAAGTCGTCGAACTCCGCGTCGTGCGGGCGGTCGTCGAGGCCCAGGTCGTGGTCGAGCTTGGCGGCCTGGATCAGGGTCCAGATCTGCGCGCGGATGGCGGGCAGCTTCGCCGGGTCCATCGCGGCGATGTTGGAGTGCTCGTCGAGCAGTTGCTCCAGCCGGGCGATGTCGCCGTAGCTCTCCGCGCGGGCCATCGGCGGCACCAGGTGGTCGACCAGGGTGGCGTGCGCGCGCCGCTTGGCCTGGGTGCCCTCGCCGGGGTCGTTGACCAGGAACGGGTAGACCAGCGGCATGTCGCCCAGCGCCGCGTCGGGGCCGCAGGCGGCGGAGAGGCCGAGGTTCTTGCCAGGCAGCCACTCCAGGTTCCCGTGCTTGCCCAGGTGGATCATGGCGTGCGCGCCGAAGGTGGCTGCGACCCACCGGTAGGCGGCCAGGTAGTGGTGGCTCGGCGGCAGGTCCGGGTCGTGGTAGATCGCCACCGGGTTCTCGCCGAAGCCGCGCGGGGGCTGCACGATCAGCACGACGTTGCCCGCGCGCAGCGCCGCGAGCACGATCTCACCCCCGGGGTCGTTCGAGGTGTCGACGAACAGCGACCCGGGGGCCGGGCCCCAGTGCTCCTCCATCGACTCGCGCAGCTCGGCGGGCAGCGTGGCGAAGAACTCGCGGTACTCCGCCGCGGAGATGCGCACCGGGTTGCCGGTGAGCTGCTCCTCGGTGAGCCAGTTCGGGTCCTGCCCACCGGCCTCGATCAGGGCGTGGATCAGCGCGTCGCCGTCGTCGGCGGCGATGCCGGGCAGCGCGTCCGGGCCCTCGGCGGGGCCGATGTCGTACCCGGCGCCGCGCAGTGCCTTGAGCAGGCGCACCGCGCTGGCCGGGGAGTCCAAGCCGACGGCGTTGCCGATGCGGGCGTGCTTGGTCGGGTACGCCGAGAGCATCAGCGCGACCTTGCGCTCACCCGGCGGCACGTGCCGCAGGCGCGCGTGCGCGACGGCGATGCCCGCCACCCGCAGCGCCCGCTCGGGGTCGGGCACGTAGACCGACAGGCCGTCGCGGTCCTGCTCCTTGAACGAGAACGGCACGGTGATCAGCCGACCGTCGAACTCCGGCACCGCGACCTGGGTGGCGGTGTCGAGCGGGGACAGGCCGTCGTCGCTCTCCTCCCAGGCCGAGCGCGAGGAGGTCAGGGCGAGACCCTGCAGGATGGGGATGTCGAGGTCGGCCAGGGCGCCGACGTCCCAGGCGCCGTCGTCGCCGCCCGCGCTCGCGGCGGCGGGCAGCGTGCCGCCCGCGGCGAGCACGGTCACGACCAGGGCGTCCAGCGTGCCGAGCACGTCGAGCAGCTCGGTCGGGGCGGTGCGCAGCGAGGCGCAGTAGACCGGTACGGCCTGCCCGCCCTTGGCCTCCACGGCGTCGGCCAGGGCGGCGACGAACGCGGTGTTCCCGGCCAGGTGGTGCGCGCGGTAGTAGAGGATGCCGACGCGCGGGCCCTCGGTGCGGGTGGGCGTCCAGTCCAGGCGGCCCCACGGCGCCAGCTCGACGGGGGGCTGGAAGCCGTGGCCGGTGAGCAGCAGCGTGTCGGACAGGAAGTGCGCCAGTTCGCGCAGGTTGGCCGGGCCGCCGTAGGCCAGGTAGCGGTGGGCCTCGGCGACCAGCCCGCCGGGGGCGGTGGAGCACTCCATCAGTTCCGCGTCCGGCGCCTGCTCACCGCCGAGCACGACCACCGGCCGATCGCCCGCGAGGAGCGCGTCGAGGCCGTCCTCCCAGGCCCGGCGACCGCCGAGCAGCCGGACGACGACCACGCCGACGCCGTCGAGCAGGCCGGGGAGGTCGTCGACGTGCAGCCGGGCCGGGTTGGCCAGCCGGTACTCCGCGCCGCTGGCGCGGGCGGAGAGCAGGTCGGTGTCCGAGGTGGACAGCAGCAGGATCATCAAGTCCCTTCCCGGGGTGTCCGCGCCCCTGGATCGGTGGGCAATGGCCGGAGTTCCTGGCTCCCCGGGCGGGTGCCCGGGTGACAGTGGCGGGACCGCGCCGGTTTCGCACCGGCTTCCTCCACGTGCCATTGCTGTGTCGCGCTCACTCTATATTCGCCGGGTGCCCCTCCCCCAGCGCCGAACGGGCGCCGATGCCTGCCCCGGTGCGCTCGACACGCACGCGGCGGCCGACGGCGGGCTCGCCAGGGTGCGCGTGCCGGGCGGTCTGCTGCGGCCCGAGCAGTTGCTCGCGGTGGCCGAAGCGGCCGCCGACCTGGGCACTCCCGTGCTGGAGCTGACCTCGCGGGCGAACCTCCAGGTGCGCGGGCTGGCCCCGGGCGCGGAGGTCGAGCTGGGTGACCGGCTGGCCAGGGTGGGGCTGCTGCCGTCGCCGACGCACGAGAAAGTGCGCAACATCATGGCCTCCCCGCTGGGCGGGCAGCGGTGGGTGGCCGAGCTGGACGCGGGCCTGTGCGCCGACCCCGCCCTCGCCGGGCTGCCCGGCCGGTTCCTGTTCTGCCTGGACGACGGGCGCGGCGACGTGGCCTGGGCCGGGGCCGACGTGGCCGCGCTGCCGGTCGGCGACGCGGTGGCGGTCCTGCTCGGCGGCGCCGACCACGGCGTGCGGGTGCGCCAGGACGAGGTGGTCGGGGCGGTGCTGGCCGCCGCGCGGGCGTTCCTGGAGCTGCGCGACGGGCAGTGGCGGGTGCGCGAGCTGGGCGCGGGTGTGGCGGAGATCGCCACCCGGCTGGGCGCGGGGCCCGCGCGGGTTACGGTCACCCCGCCGGTGACGGCCGGGCCGATCGGGCCGGTCGGGTTCGGCGACGGCGGTGCCGGGTACGCGGTGGCCGTGCCACTGGGGCGGATCACCCGCGAGCAGGCCGCCGCGCTGGCGGACCGCGGCGAGGTCGTGCTCACCCCCTGGCGGGGTGCGGTGGTGCGCGGCGACGGGTCCGGGTTGGCCGACGTGGGGTTGCTGACCTCGGCGGACGACCCGGGGATCGGGGTGACCGCGTGCACCGGGCGGCCGGGCTGCGCCAAGGCGCACGCCGACGTGCAGGCGGCGGCGCGCGGGCTGCGGGTCGGCGGGCGGGCGGTGCACTGGTCGGGCTGCGACCGGCGGTGCGGGCGGCCCGCCGGGGATGTGCTGGACGTGGTGGCCACGGAGGCCGGCTACCTCGTCGACGGTCGGGCGGTGCCCGGCGAGCGGGTGGTCGAGGCGGCGACCCAGGGAAGGGAACAGCGGTGAGCGAGTACAGCGAGAACGGCTACACGGTGCCCGAGTACGTGAAGGACGGCCAGGAGATCTACCGGCGGTCGTTCGCCACGATCCGGTCCGAGGCGCGGCTGGACGGGCTGCCCGAGGACGTGGCCAGGGTGGTGGTGCGGATGATCCACGCCTGCGGCATGGTCGACCTGGTCGACGACGTCGCGTACTCCCCCGACGTGGTCAGCTCCGCGCGCGCCGCGCTGCTGGCCGGGCACCCCATCCTGTGCGACGCGCACATGGTCGCCTCCGGCATCACCCGCCGCAGGCTGCCCGCGGACAACGACGTCCTCTGCACGCTGACGGACCCGCGGGTGCCGGGCCTGGCCGAGGAGCTGGGCAACACCCGCAGCGCGGCGGCGCTGGAGCTGTGGCGCGACCACCTCAACGGCGCCGTGGTGGCGATCGGCAACGCGCCGACCGCGCTGTTCCGGCTGCTGGAGCTGATCGAGTCGGGCGCGGGCCGCCCGGCGGCGGTCCTCGGCCTGCCGGTCGGGTTCATCGGCGCCGCCGAGTCCAAGGACGCCCTGGCCGCGTACCCCGGTGAGATCCCGTACCTGGTGGTGCGCGGTCGGCGCGGCGGCAGCGCGATGGCCGTGGCCGCGGTCAACGCGATCGCGAGCGAGGAGGAATGACCGGCACGCTGTACGGGGTCGGCCTGGGCCCCGGCGACCCCGAGCTGGTGACGGTCAAGGCGGCCCGGCTGATCTCCTCGGCCGCGGTGGTCGCCTACCACTCGGCCCGGCACGGCCGGTCGATCGCGCGCGGTGTCGCCGCCCCCTACCTGCGGGAGGGGCAGATCGAGGAGCAGCTTGTCTACCCGCTGACGGTGGAGACCACCGACCACCCCGGCGGCTACGCGGGCGCGATGGCCGACTTCTACGAAGCTGCCGCCGCCCGGCTGGCCGCGCACCTCGACGCCGGGCGCGACGTGGTGGTGCTCGCCGAGGGCGACCCGCTGTTCTACGGCTCCTACATGCACATGCACAAGCGGCTCTGCGGTCGCTACGCCACCGAGGTCGTGCCCGGGGTGACCTCGGTCAGCGCGGCGGCGGCGGTCCTGGGCGTGCCGCTGGTCGAGGGCGAGGAGGTGCTGACCGTGCTGCCGGGGACGCTGCCCGCGGAGGCGCTGTCGGCGCAGCTCGCGGCCACCGACTCCGCGGCGGTGCTCAAGCTGGGGCGCAACTTCGACAAGGTGCGCGGGGCGTTCGAGGCGGCCGGGAAGCTCGACCGGGCGCTGTACGTGGAGCGGGCGACCTGGGAGCAGGGGCGGGCGCTGCCGCTGGCCGAGGTGGACCCGGCGTCGGTGCCGTACTTCTCCCTGGCGCTGCTGCCCAGCCCGGTCAACGACGGGGTCGCGGCCGGGGTTTCCCCGTACGTGGCGGCGGAATCGGCCGAAGGATCGGTGACCGTCGTGGGCACCGGTCCGGCGGGGCGGCCGTGGCTGACGCCGGAGGCGCAGGAGGCGCTGGCGGTGGCCGACGACCTGGTCGGGTACACGACGTACCTGGCGCGGGTGGCGCCGAACCCGCGGCAGCGCAGGCACGCCTCGGACAACCAGGTGGAGGCCGAGCGGGCGGCGTTCGCGCTCGACCTGGCCAAGCGCGGGCGGCGGGTCGCGGTGGTCTCCTCCGGTGACCCGGGCGTGTTCGCCATGGCCGCTGCGGTGCTGGAGGTGGCGACCGACCCGCAGTGGAAGGACGTGCCGGTGCGGGTGCTGCCCGGGCTGACCGCCGCGCAGGCGGTGGCCAGCCGGGTCGGGGCGCCGCTGGGGCACGACTTCGCCACGATCTCGCTGTCGGACCGGCTCAAGCCGTGGGAGGTGATCGTGCGCCGCCTGGACGCGGTGGCCGCCGCCGACCTGGCGATCGCGATCTACAACCCGGCGTCGAAGTCACGGACCTGGCAGCTCGGCGAGGCGCGGGACGTGCTGCTGCGCCACCGCTCCCCGGACACCCCGGTGGTCGTCGGGCGCGACGTGGGCGGTCCGCAGGAGACGGTCCGGGTGCTGCGGTTGGGCGAGCTGGACCCGACCACCGTGGACATGCGCTGCCTGCTGCTGATCGGTTCGTCGCAGACCAGGGTGGTCGAGCGCGGCGACGGCTCGACGGCCGTGTTCACCCCTCGGACGTACCCGGCGGGTTGAGGCGGGCGGTGATCTGCTGGACGACCCAGCCGTTGCCGTCGGGGTCGTCGAAGAACAGGAAGCCCTGGTTGTTCAGGTCGTCGTCGGGCTCGGCGGGGCGGAACCCGCCGGGTCCGGCGACCTGCACCGGCGTGGTCGTCACCCCCCGCTGGGCGAGCTGCGCGTGCGCGGCGCGGATGTCGCCGACGACGAGCTGCAACCCCTTGAGGGACCCGGGTTCCATGACGCCGACGCCGGTGCCGATCACGATCGAGCAGCCGGAGCCGGGCGGGGTCAGCTGCACCACCCGCATGTCCTCGCTGACGCGGGCGTCGTGGTCGAGGGTGAAGCCGAGCCGCTCGGCGTAGAACTCCTTGGCCCGGTCCACGTCGGAGACCGGCACGACGACGACTTCGAGTGTCCACTGCATGCGCCTGTCCTACCAGACGTGTCGAGCCCGCGACCGAAACGTCCCCTGTGGACGGACGGGGGTCAGCAGCCGGTGATCCCGGCGAGCAGCCGGTCGAGGCCCCAGAGGTACTGCTCGACCGTGTTGTACCGCGCGATGACGTCGGCGGCGGCCACCGTGCGCGGGTACCGGTCCGCCGGGAGGGCGGCCAGCCCGGCCCGCCGCCCGCCGATGCGCTCCGCCTCCGATGGCGCCGCCCCCTGGTCGGCGGCCTCCAGCGCGATCGAGCCCAGCACGTGGACGATGACCGAGTAGGACGCCCGCGCGGCGGTCTCGCGGTCCAGGCCCGCCTCGCCGAGGGCGTCGAGCACCAGTTCGCCGAGCCGCAGCGCCTCCGGTCCGTCCAGCGGGGCCGACATCAGCAGCGCCGCCGAGCCGGGGTGGGCCAGCACGCCCTCCCGCAACCCCACGGCGGCCCCGCGCAGCCGCTCGTCCCAGCGCCCCGGTCCGGTCAACGGCGGGATGCCGTGCCTGCCGAGGAGCCGGTCGAAGACCGCGCGCACGACCGCAGCCTTGTCCGGGAAGTAGGTGTAGATGGCGTTCGGCGCGACCCCGGCCGCGGCGGCGATCCCGCGCATCGACAGCGCCTCCGCCCCGCCCTCGTCGAGCAGGCGCAGCGCGGCGTCGGTGATGGCCTCCGGCGACAGCGTGCGCCGGGGTCCCGGGCGTCCCGGCATTCGGCTCCTCCTCGAATCCGCACTTGACGTTGGACAGCGTACAGGATTAACTCTGAACAGCGTACAAATTGTACGTCGTACAGAAAGGGGGTCGCCGTGCGCGACCGGACCACCGGAACGCTGATGATCGCCGGAGCGGCGGCGGCGAACACCGCCTTCGCCGTGCTCGGCGCGGTGTTCGACTACCCCGACGTGCTCGGCCACCCGGCGGGCGAGGTACTGGGGCGCTTCCACCGGCACCCCGTCCTCATCGGCTCGGCGTTCCTGCTGCTCGCGGTCGGCGCGGGCCTGCTCGCCCCGATCGCGCTGCGCCTGCGCCGCCACGCGGGCGGACACGGCCGGGCACTCGCGGTGATCGGCGTGGCCGCGGCGGCGGTCCAGGTCGTCGGACTGCTGCGCTGGCCGCTGCTGGTGCCGTTCCTGGACGTCGAGTCCTTCCCGGTCGCCCACACCGTGCTCGGCACGGTGCTCGGCGAGACGATCGGGTACCTGCTGACCGCCGTGTGGACCACCCTCGCCGTGGTCGCGCTCGGGCGCCGGATGCCGGGCGGGCGGTTCTCCCTTACACTCGCGGCGACCTCGGCGCCGATGATCGCGGCGGGCGTCCTGGTGCCACTCGGCCTCGGTTTCGCGGATACGGTCAATTTCGCCGGTTATGTCCTCTGGAGCCTGTGGCTGGTGATCGCCGGAACGTTTTTCATCACTTCCGGACGAAACGCGGGCGAGGAAGTGGACGCTTCGCGCAGTTCGGCAATTGCCAAGCGGGACAACGGATCGAGCGCTGTAAACCACACAGCGTCGTTGCCTGGTAACCGATAGGTGTACACAACGGAAAAGAAACAACGCTCCTTGCGCGGGCACAGGTGAGCGTGGTTTCGTTTCCCCTGCGGACCCCTCGGAAAGAACATTCGGGCCGGGCGGGCCTGGAAGTATTTCCCTGTATCACCGCTGATACCCCAGGAAGGTCTAAACCCTGATGCGTCCCAAGGTTTCCAAGAAGGTGCTGGCGGGTCTCGCCGCCACCACCTCCGTCGGTCTGGTCGCCACCGGGCTGCTGCTCGGCGGCGGCACCAGCTCCGCGGCCCCGGTGTCGTTGACCCTGAACTACTCGTGCCCGTTCCCGCTGATCGGCAACCAGAACCTGAAGGTTGTCATCAACACCGACCTGCCCACCTCGATCGGCGTCGGCGAGCAGACCGGTGCGTTCGACATCCAGGCGATCACCACCGTCCCGGAGACCGCGACGCAGGGCCTGACCCTGGTCGGCGCGGCCACCGTGGAGGGCACCGCCCTGGCGGGCGCGACCGTGGCGGCCCCGGACATCACGCTGCCGGTCGACGTCCCGATCACGGTGCCGAAGACCAACGTCCCGGCGAAGGGCGAGTTCGACATCCCGGCAGGCGGGCAGACTCCCTCGCTGTCGTTCCAGACCCCCGGCGAAGCGAAGATCACCGTCGGCAACCTGAAGCTGACCCTGTCGCCGAAGCGGGCCGACGGCACGCTGACCGGCCTGGGCACCTTCGACTCGGCGTGCACCCAGGTGCCGGGCCAGAACAACACGCTGGCCACGTTCCAGATCACGCCGGTGGAGACCACGACCACCACCGACCCCACCACCACGACCACCGAGCCCACCACGACGACGACGGAACCGACGACCACCACGACGGAACCGACGACGACCACCACCGAGCCGACCACGACGACGACTGAGCCGACGACCACGACGACTGAGCCGAC
>NZ_JAJCXD010000030.1:0-88734 GCF_021056305.1 Actinokineospora sp. PR83 | reverse complement strand
GGTCCCGGTGGCGCAGGCGGCGGCGGTGGCTTCCGCGGCGGCCCCGGTGGCGGCGGCGGTGGCGGTGGCTTCCGCCCGGGTGGCGGCGGCGGTGCCGGTGCCGGTGGCGGTTTCCGCCCCGGTGGCGGTGGCGGTGCCCCGGCCGGTGGTGGTGGCTTCCGCGGTGGCGGTGGTCGCCCCGGTGGTGGCGGCGGTCGCGGCGGTGCCGCGGGCGCGTTCGGCCGCCCCGGTGGTCCTTCGCGGCGTGGGCGCAAGTCCAAGCGGCAGAAGCGCCAGGAGTACATGGACAACATGCAGGCGCCCAGCGTCGGCGGTGTCCGCCTCCCCAAGGGCAGCGGCGAGACGATCCGGCTGGCCCGGGGCTCCTCGCTGACCGACTTCGCCGACAAGATCAACGCCAACCCGGCTTCGCTGGTGCAGGTGCTGTTCCACCTCGGCGAGATGGTCACCGCGACCCAGTCGGTCTCCGACGAGGTCCTGGAGCTGCTCGGCACGGAGATGAACTACACCGTGCAGGTCGTGTCCCCCGAGGAGGAGGACCGCGAGCTGCTCGACTCGTTCAAGATCAGCTACGGCGAGGACTCCGGCGACGAGGACGACCTGCAGGCGCGCCCGCCGGTCGTGACCGTCATGGGTCACGTCGACCACGGTAAGACCCGCCTCCTCGACACGATCCGCAAGACGACCGTGCACGAGGGCGAGGCCGGTGGCATCACCCAGCACATCGGTGCCTACCAGGTCGCGACGGCCCTCGAGGGCCGCGAGCGGCTGATCACCTTCATCGACACCCCGGGTCACGAGGCGTTCACCGCCATGCGAGCCCGTGGTGCGCAGGCCACCGACATCGCCGTGATCGTGGTCGCGGCCGACGACGGTGTCATGCCGCAGACGGTGGAGGCGATCAACCACGCGCAGGCCGCCGGTGTGCCGGTCGTGGTGGCGATCAACAAGATCGACAAGGAGGGTGCGAACCCTCAGAAGATCCGCCAGCAGCTCACCGAGTACGGGCTGGTCGCCGAGGAGTACGGCGGCGACACCATGTTCGTCGACATCTCGGCCAAGCAGGGCACCAACATCGACGGGCTGCTCGAGGCGATCCTGCTGACCGCGGACGCGGCGCTGGACCTGCGGGCCAACCCGGACATGGAGGCCCAGGGCGTGGCCATCGAGGCGCACCTCGACCGCGGTCGCGGTCCGGTCGCCACGGTGCTGGTGCAGCGCGGCACGCTGCGCGTCGGCGACTCCATCGTCGCGGGCGACGCCTACGGCCGCGTGCGCCGCATGGTCGACGAGTTCAACGAGGACATCACCGAGGCGACCCCGTCGCGCCCGGTCCAGGTCATCGGCTTCACGTCGGTGCCCGGGGCGGGCGACACGTTCCTGGTCGTCGAGGAGGACCGGACCGCCCGGCAGATCGCCGAGCGCCGGGCCGCCAGGAACCGGGCCGCGCAGAACGCGCAGAAGCGCAAGCGCATCAGCCTGGAGGACCTCGACGCCGCGCTGAAGGAGACCAGCCAGCTCAACCTGATCATCAAGGGTGACAACTCCGGTACCGTCGAGGCACTGGAGGACGCACTCACGAAGATCGACGTGGGCGACGAGGTCGAGCTGCGGGTCATCCACCGCGGCGTCGGCGGCATCACCGAGGGCGACATCAACCTGGCGATCGCGGACAACATCATCGTGATCGGCTTCAACGTCCGCGCGGAGGGCAAGGCCACCGAGCTGGCCAACCGCGAGGGCATCGATGTCCGCTACTACTCGGTGATCTACCAGGCGATCGACGAGATCGAGGCGGCCCTCAAGGGCATGCTCAAGCCGATCTACGAGGAGGTGGAGCTCGGCCGCGCCGAGGTCCGCGACATGTTCAAGTCCTCCAAGGTCGGCACGATCGCCGGTTGCATGGTGCTCTCCGGTGAGATCCGGCGGAACTCCAAGGCCCGCCTCATCCGCGACAGCGTCGTGGTGCAGGAAGGCCTGCCGATCAGCTCGCTGCGCCGGTTCAAGGACGACGCGGTCGAGGTCCGGGAGGGCTTCGAGTGCGGTCTGACGCTCGGGTCGTACAACGACCTGCGCGTCGGCGACATCATCGAGACCTACGAGATGCGCGAGAAGCCGCGCGCGTAGTCGGTCGACCCCGGGTGGCGCTGCGGCGCCACCCGGGGTCTCCTCGCCCTGTCCTCCACGAGCACACCCACGGTGATGTCACTTTGTTCGTCGGCGCCCTCGAACTGGATGTCCTGCTCGGTGATGTCCACTCACTCAAGGAGAAGCGCTCCGCGGTGCGGCCCGTCGTGGCCGAGCTGCGCAAGCGCTTCGACGTCGCGGTCGCCGAAGCCGGGCACCTCGACCTGCACCGCCGCGCCCTGATCGGGGTGGCCGCGGTCGCCGCCGAGTCCGGCCACGTCGGCGAGGTGCTCGACGCCTGCGAGCGGCTGGTGGCCGGTCGACCGGAGCTGGAACTGCTGTCGGCCCGGCGCAGGCTGCTCGGACCGGAAGACGACTGACCCGTACGAGAAAGAAAGAAGGAGCGTCGTGGCCGACGCACCCCGCGCCCGCAAGATGGCGAAGCGCATCTCCCAGATCGTGGCCTCGGCCATCGAGCACGAGGTCAAGGACCCCCGGCTGACCGGTGTCACCATCACCGACACCCGGGTGACCGGTGACCTGCACGAGGCCACCGTGTACTACACGGTCATCGGCCCCAAGATCGACGTCGAGCCCGACCACCAGGGCGTCGCCCAGGCGCTGGAGAGCGCCAAGGGCAGGCTGCGCACCATGGTCGGCCAGGGCACCGGCGTCCGCTTCACCCCGACGCTGACCTTCGTCCCCGACCAGGTCCCCGACGTCGCCCGCGGCATCGACGACCTGCTGGCCAAGGCCCGCGCCGCCGACGCCGAGGTCGCCGCCCGCGCCTCCGGTGCCGTCCACGCGGGCGAGCCCGACCCGTACAAGCCCCCCCGCACCAGCGAAGACGACGAAGACGACGAGGACGACTAGTCCGCCGACTGGTGCCGCACGCCGACACCGGCGACGATGCGCCCATGCCCGACGCCGAGCCGCCCCGCCTGAACCGCCGCACCGTGCTGACCGGGACGGCGGCGGCGGTCGTCGGGGTGGCGGGCATCGGCGTGTTCGGCAGGTGGCTCCTCAAGCCCAAGAGCATCGCCACCCCGGTCACCCCCACGACGGTGCCCCGCACGGCCCTCGACAGCCCCGCGCCCCCCGCGGTCCAGTCGACCCCGTTCCAGTCGAAGGCCCGTGGCCGCACGGTGAACGTGGTGGTCATCCGCCCGGAGGGCACCCAGGTGCGTGACCTCCCGGTCTGCCTCGCCCTGCACGGCCGAGGCGCCGACGCCACCATGTTCGCCAACCTCGGCGTCCCCGCCGCCCTCACCGCGGCGGTCACCGCCGGGATGCCCGCCTACGCCGTCGTCTCGGTCGACGGCGGCGACCGCTACTGGACCGCCGCCGACCCCGCCGACGACCCGCGGGCGATGCTGTCGGACGAACTCCCCGGCTGGCTCGCCGAACTGGGCCTGCGCCCGGAACCCGGGGTGCTCATGGGCATCTCCATGGGCGCCTTCGGTGCCCTGGGCCACGCCCGCACCCACCACCCCGCCGCCACCGCCGCCATCAGCCCGGCCCTGTTCACCTCCTGGAACGAGGCCAGGCTCCGCTCGGTCTTCGCCTCGAAGTCCCAGTGGGAGGAAGCGGAACCCCTCCGCCACACCCAGGACCTCAACGGCACGGCCCTCGGGGTGTGGTGCGGCACCGACGACCCCTTCGCCCCCGCCGCCCGCCAACTGGTCGAGAAGGCGAGACCCGAACGGGCGGAACTCACCGACGGCGCCCACGACGAGGAGTACTGGACGGCCGTCCTCCCGGACGTTCTGCGCTGGCTGGGCACCCACATCTGACCCGCTCGTCCGGACGACTCCTGATCGTCGCCGCCTGCTCCCTCAGCCGTGGTCGGCGAGCGCGACCCCCTTCGGGTGGTGGCGGCGCAGGGTGGCGGCGGTGACGCGGTCGAGCGTGCGGTCGGACAGCACCCGGGTCAGGCGGGTGAGCAGGGCGGCGTCCCGGCCGATGGCGTAGCGGGTGCGCGGCCTGCGGGTCGTCACGGCCTTCGCGACGAGTCGGGCGGCGGCGTCGGCGGTCAGGCCCGATGAGGTGCCCGAGGCCATCAGCGCGTTGACCGCCCGGACCAGGTCGCCGTAGCGCTCGTCCTGTTCCGGCGTCATGTCGGCGGCCAGGTCGTTCGCCGTCGCGATGCCGCGGGTGGCCATCTCCGTGCGGATGCCGCCGGGCTCGACCACGACCACCCGCACGCCCAGCGGCGCGACCTCCCGGCGGAGGGCGTCGCTGACCGCCTCCAGGGCGAACTTCGCGCCCGCGTACGCGCCGTAGGTGGGCATGGCGACCCGACCGCCGATCGAGCTGATGTTGACCACGCGACCCCGGCCGCGCAGCAGGGCGGGCAGCAGCGCCTGCGTGACGGCGACGTGGCCGAACAGGTTGACCTCGAACACCCACCGCCACCGCGCCATCGGCAGGGTCTCGACCGGGGCGTTCACCTGGATGCCCGCGTTGTTGACCAGCGCGTGCAGCGCGCGGGGGTCGTCGGCGACCCGCGCGGCGAGTGCTCCCACGTGCTCGGGTTCGGTGATGTCGAGGGTGACCGGCTCGACGCCGGTCGAGCGGATGGCGTCGGCGTCGCTGTCGCGGCGCACCCCGGCCAGGACGTGGAACCCCCGGCGGGCCAGTTCGCGGGCGGTGGCAGCGCCCAGGCCGGTGGAGGCCCCGGACACGACGATCAGCTTCCGATTTTCAGATGACATGGTCACCTCAACCACGCTACCAGTCCAGGTGACATCGTCAACTGTATGCTCGTCCCATGGCCACCCGCGCGGAATCCGCCGCCGCCACCCGACGCGCCCTGCTGGACGCGGCCGCGGAGCTGCTCGACCTCGGCGGCCCGGAAGCGGTCACCCTGCGCGAGGTGGGCGCGCGGGCAGGTGTGACGCGGGGGGCGCCGTACCGGCACTTCGCGGACAAGGACAGCCTGTTGACCGCCGTCGCGGCCGAGAGTTGGGAGCGGATCGGCGACCGGGTGCGCGCCCTGCGGCTCGACGGGGCCCTGTCGGCCGCCGAGAAGCTGCGCGGCGCTCTCCACGTCCTCATCGGAGTCGGCCGGGACCAGCCGTACGTGCACCAGATGCTGTTCCGGCCACGCGGGCAGCGGTCCGGGTCGCGCGGTGAGGGGTTTGATCGCGTCCGCCAGTTGTGCGCGCCGGTGGGTGATCCGGCCGTGGCCGACCGCGCGGTCGAGCGCTTCCGGGACGAGTTCCTGGCCGTCGTCGCCGGCTTCGTGGGGGAGCGGGACGCACGGCACTACGGCGCCCTGCTGCTGGCGGGCGCCCACGGCATCGCGAGCGTGGAGCTCGGCGGCCACCTCGGTGCGGACAAGTGGCACACCACCGCCGACGAACTCGTCGACACCCTCGTCCGCGTGGTCGCGGACGCGGGCGCGACGGCGTAGTCGACATCCCGCTGTCGGGGCGGACACCGGGGGTGACCTGCGGTTACGTCAGGTCTCAGAACGCCGGGCGGTGAGGTGACCGGAAGGCGGTCCACACCGTTGCGGCGGGGTTCCACCACCCCGTCCGGACAACTGGTATAAACCAATCCAGCAGTGCGGCTGTCCGTGTGAAGGAATACCCGGACTTGTTGACAGATGTTTGGTATCTGGCCAAACTGCGCAACATCACGCAACTGGATCGGGTGGTGGCGATGCGATCGACCAGGCTGACAGCCCTTGCTGCGGCGTCCGTGCTCGTGCTCACGGCCTGTGGTGGCGGGGGATCGGACTCGGGTTCCGGCGGCGGTGAGGCGCAGTTGACCCTCCCGGGTGTGGACGAGTACCTGAACGCGCCGTGTCCGGAGGTGGGGACCAAGCCCGCCACCGACAAGGAGTTCACCTACTGGTCGATGTGGACCGCCGACGAGCCGCAGGGGAAGGTGCTCGGGAAGGCGATCAAGTGCTTCACCGAGAAGACCGGCGTGCAGGTGAACGTGCAGTGGTTGGGGCGCAAGCTGCTGACCCAGAACGTGGCGCCCGCCCTGAACACCGACACCGTGCCGGACCTGTTCGACCAGGACGTCAGCCAGGTGAAGGCGGCGATCGTGGCGCCGGGTGGGACGCAGACCGTCGAGGACGTGCTCGACTACAAGGTCGGTGAGGGCGACAAGAAGGTGCGCGACGTCATCCCCGCGACCTCCTGGGACTTCCCGGCCAACAAGGACGCCGACGGCAAGATCTTCGAGATCCCGTACGAGCTGATCGGCAACGCCTGGTGGTACAACAAGGACCTGGTCAAGGACTTCCAGGCGCCGAAGACCATCGACGAGCTGTTCGGGCTGTTCGACAAGGCCAAGGAGAACGGGCTCGCCGCCGTCAGCCAGGACGGTGACATCGACTTCTACAACGCCTACTTCTACACCCAGATCGCCGAGCGGTACGTGGGCGCGGGCGGCCTGGAGAAGGTGGCGCTGGACAAGACCGGGCAGGCGTGGCTGTCGGACCCGAACCTGGCCAAGGCCGCCGAGCCGGTGGAGCGGCTGGCCAAGGGGCAGTACCTGGTCGACGGGTGGGACGCGGCGAAGTTCCCGCAGGTGCAGCAGCGGTGGGCCGACGGCGAGTCCGCGTACCTGTTCCTGGGGAGCTGGGCGCCGAGCGAGACCCGCGAGTACCTGAGCAAGCAGGGCGGGGACAAGGGCATCTCCTACGCCACGTTCCAGTTCCCGCAGCCCGACGGCGCCGAGCACAAGGTCGTCGAGCAGTTGCCGCTCGGGTTCGCCGTGACCAAGAAGGCCAAGCACCCCGAGGCGGCCAAGGCGTTCATCGCCTACACGCTGAACAAGGACATCCTGTCCGGCATCCCGGCGGTGGCCGACAACCTGACCCCGCGCGCCGACCTGGCCGTGCCGGACTCGCTCAAGGACATCAAGTCCGTGCTGGAGTCCGACGCCGAGCACACCATCTTCATGGACGGGCTCGACGCGCTCTCCGGCGGCAAGTGGGTCGAGTCGGTGTTCTACCCGCTCAACAACGACCTGCTCAAGGGCAAGCTGACCGCCAAGCAGTTCGTCGAGGGGCTGGCCGCCAAGCAGGCCGAGTTCTGGAAGACGAACAACTGATGGCCACGGTGACCGCGCCTGCCGGGGAGCGCACCTCCTCGGCGGGTGCCCACCTGTCGAGGAAGAAGCGGCTGTTCTTCCCGTTCTTCCTGCCCGCCGTCACGCTGTACGTGCTGTTCCTGCTGGTGCCCACCGTGGCGACGGTGGTCCTGGGCTTCACGTCCTGGTCCGGGGCGGGGGACACACCGCGGTTCACCGGGTTGGACAACTACGGCGAGCTGATCGCCTCGGACGCGTTCCGGTACTCGTTCCTCAACACCGTGCTCTACATCGTGGCCGGTGGGGTCGGGACGTTCCTGCTGGCGTTCCTGTTCACGATGGTGCTGCGGGAGATGCGCGGCGGCAAGGTCGTGCGGGCGGTCCTGTTCTTCCCCAACATCGTGGCGCCGGTGGCGCTGGGGATGTTCTTCGGGATCATCCTCGTCTACCGGCCCAACCGGCAGGGCCTGGCCAACTACCTGCTGGAGTCCGTGGGCATCGACGCGGTGAAGTTCCTGGCGCCGGAGAACATCACCTGGGTGGTGACCGGCTGCCTGATCTGGGCCAGCTCCGGCTTCTACATCACCATCCTGATGGCCGCGGTGGACCGCATCCCGCCGTACCTCTACGAGGACTCCGACATCGCCGGGGCCACCCCGTGGCAGAAGTTCCGGCACGTCACCCTGCCGCTGACCTGGGACGTGGTCGGGGTGGCCGGGGTGCTCTGGACGATCTCGGCGATCAAGATCTTCGAGCTGGTGTTCGTGCTCGCGGGCCCGGGCACCTACTCGCCGCCGATCCGGTCCTGGACCCTCGGCGTCTACGTGTTCGACCGCTCGTTCGGCGACCAGGGCGCCCCGCAGTACGGCATGGCCTGCGCGGCGGCGGTCGTGATGATCCTGCTGGTGTCGGTCCTGGTCGTCCTGCTGCGCAGGCTCATGCGCCGCGACACGATCCAGTATTGACGGGGAGCGCCTTGTGACTTCGACAGTGGACGAGCGGCTGGGCGGACCCGTCCGCAAGCCGCCGCGCAAGCCCAAGCCCGCGCCGACCGCGCGCGGGTTCAGCCCGCTGCGCGCGCTGGGCATGGCCGTGGTGTGGCTGTTCACCGCGCTCAACGTGCTGGTGCTGTACTGGCTGGTGATGGCGGCGTTCAAGTCGCCGATCGAGATCTTCACCGAGCCGTTCGCGCTGCCGTCGTACTGGATCGAGCGCGGGCAGGCGTTCCGGAACCTGGCCTACGCCTGGAACAACGCCGGGTTCGGCCGCGCGTTCGTGATCACCGTGATCCTGGTGGCGGTGTCATCGGTGGCGATCGTGCTGCTGGCCGCGCCCGCCGCCTACGCGCTGACCCGGCTGGGGGTGCGCGGGGCCGACGGGCTGACCAACTTCGTCGCCATCGGCATGGGCATCCCGTTCCAGACCGTGGTGATCCCGCTGTTCATCGGCATGGCCGAGCTGGACCTGACGAACAACCTGTTCGGGCTGTTCCTGATCTACGTGGCGCTGTCGCTGCCGTTCACCGTCTTCCTGCTCACCGGGTTCTTCCGGTCGCTGCCCGACGAACTGGAGGAGGCCGCCGCGATCGACGGCGCCTCCCCGGCGCGGACGTTCTTCACCATCATGCTGCCGCTGGCGCGCGGCGGGCTGATCACCGCGCTGATCCTCAACGCCATCGGCCTGTGGAACGAGACGCTGCTGTCGATCGTGTTCCTCAACGAGAACGCCAACTTCACCCTGGCCCGCGCGCTGTTCGCGTTCAACAGCGCGGCGAGCTACCAGTCCGAGTACGGCGGCCTGGTCGCCGGGGTGGCCATCGTGGTGCTGCCGATGCTCGTGCTCTACGTCCTGCTGGCCCGCCGGATCATCACCGGTCTCACCCTCGGCGCGGGCAAGTAGCCCCGGTCGGGAAAGGCAGTCCCCCATGGCAACGGTCAGCTTCGCGGGCACCACGCGCTACTACGCGGGCAACCCCGTCCCCGCCGTCGACGGCTTGGACCTGGAGGTCGCCGACGGTGAGTTCCTGGTGCTCGTCGGCCCGTCCGGATGCGGCAAGTCGACCACCCTGCGGATGCTCGCGGGCCTGGAGGGCGTCGACGGCGGCACGATCCACATCGGCGAGCGCGACGTCACCGACCTGCCGCCGAAGGAACGCGACATCGCCATGGTGTTCCAGAACTACGCGCTCTACCCGCACATGACGGTGGGGGAGAACATCGGCTTCCACCTCAAGATCGCCAAGATGGCCAAGTCCGAGCGCGAGAGCAGGGTGCGCGAGGCGGCGGCGCTGCTGGGCCTGACCGAGTACCTCGACCGCAAGCCCGCCAAGCTCTCCGGCGGCCAGCGCCAGCGGGTGGCGATGGGCCGGGCGATCGTGCGCTCCCCGCAGGTCTTCTGCATGGACGAGCCGCTGTCCAACCTGGACGCGAAGCTGCGCGTGCAGACCCGCACGCAGATCGCCTCGTTGCAGCGGCGGCTGGGCGTCACGACGATCTACGTCACCCACGACCAGGTCGAGGCGATGACGATGGGCGACCGGGTGGCGGTGCTCAAGGACGGTCTCCTGCAACAGTGCGATACGCCGATCGGCCTGTTCGGCAAGCCCGCCAACCTCTTCGTCGCCGGGTTCATCGGCTCCCCGGCGATGAACCTGATCGTCGGGGCGGTGTCCGGGGAGTCGGCGGAGGTGGACGGTTCCGCGATCCCGCTGACCCCGGCCCAGCGCTCGGCGCTGACCTCGGAGGCGGTCGTCGTCGGCGTGCGCCCCGAGGGCTGGGAGATCAAGGCCCCCGGTGACGGCATCCCCGCCACGGTCGAGGTCGTGGAGGAACTGGGCAGCGACCAGTACCTGTACTGCTCGACGTCGACCTCCCGGGTGGCGGTGGACGGCGGCGCCCCGGAGCCCATCGCGGTCCGCGCCCCCGGCATGTCCCCGTGGCAGCGCGGCGAGAAGCTCGGCCTGGTCCCGGTCCCGGGCGCGGTGCACCTCTTCGACGCCGCCACCGGCGCTCGCCTGCCCGACTGACCCCGGACACGGCGAACGGGCCGCCCCCGCATCGGAGGCGGCCCGTCCGGCTGGGTCAGGGGACGTTCTTGATGCGCTGCACCAGGACCGCGCCCAGCAGCCCCAGCAGCGCCGTGACCGCGAACAGCGCCGGGTACCCGCCGAGCGAGGACACCAGCGGGGCGGCGATGACCGGGCCGAGCACGTGCGGCAGCGAGTTCGCCACGCTGATCACCCCGAGGTCCCGGCCGCGGTCGCCGTCGGTCGGCAGGACCTGGGTGATCAGCGCCTGGTCCACCGACACGTACACCCCGTACCCGAGCCCCAGCAGGACCGCCGACAGCACGGTCACCGGCCACGTCGGCCACACCGCCAGCGGCGCCGACCCGGCCGCGATCACCAGCCCCGCCGCCGTCACCAGCCCCTTGCGCCTGCCCAGCCGGTCCGACACCACCCCGCCGACGAACGCCGACACCACGATGCCGACGGTGTAGATCAGCACCAGCAGCAGCAGGCCCTGCTCGGCGCGCTTGCCCGGGAACAGCTCCGCGTACCTGATCTCGTCGCGCAGGAAGTACAGCAGGTACAGGGTGCCGGTGGCGTTGCCGAGCTGGATCAGGAACCGCGTCAGCCAGGCCCACCGGAAGTCCGCGTCGGTGCGCAGGCCGGTGGTGAACGACGCCAGGAACCCGCGCAGCCGCAGCGGGGGCAGCGCCACGGCGGCCCGGTCGTCGCGGACCCAGAACAGGAACGGCAGCACCAGCACCAGCAGCACCCCGGCGACGAGCGCGTACCCGCCCACCACCAGCGTCACCAGCGCCGTGCCCGCCAGCGTCGCCAGCGGCTGGGTCGCGCCGACCCAGGCGCTGACGACCCCGCGCTGCCGCACCGGGACCTGGTCGGGGACGGTGGCGACCAGCCCGGCCAGCATCGCGCTCAGCGCCGCCTGCACCACGACCCAGCCCGCGGCGACCCCGGCCACCGTCGACTGGCCCAGCAGGAACAGCAGGCCCGCCACGGCCAGGACCGCGCCACCGGCCACCCACGGCTTGCGCCTGCCGAAGCGGGAGGTGGTGCGGTCGGACAGGGCGCCCGCCAGCGGGTTGGCGACCACGGCCACCAGCGCGCCGAGCCCGGTCACGAACCCGAGCGCCGACTCCTTGTCCGCGGGCGCGATGACCGCGAGCTGCTGCGCCAGCAGCACCTGGACCGGGGTGTAGAGCGCGGTCCACAGGCCCAGGCTGGCCAGGGCCACGCCGCCGACGAACCGCCCGCCGACCCGCGGCGGCGCCGAGACCGGCGCGACCGCGGTCACGAGGCCGCCCCGAGGAACGCCGCCGCCCGCTCACCGGCCAGCAGCGCGGGCGCGTGGGTGTTGCCGGTGGTCACCGCGGGGAAGATCGAGGCGTCGGCGACGGTGAGGCCGTCCACGCCGCGCACGCGCAGCCGCGGGTCGACGACGGCGTCCGCGTCGACGCCCATCTTGCAGGTGCCGACCTGGTGGTGGTAGGTCGAGACCGTGCGGCGCACGTAGGTGGCGAGGTCCTCCGCGCCCGGGTGCGCCTCCACCGAGCCCCACTCCGCGCGCAGGCCCGGGGCGGCGCCGATCTCCCGGCACAGCTCGACCGCGGCGGTGAGGGCGCGCAGGTCGGTGTCGGTGCCGAGGGTGTTCGGGTCGATGCGCAGCTCGTCGGTGGCTGCGGGCCCGGACAGCCGGATCGAGCCGCGGCTGGTGGGGCGGACGAGACCGGCCTGGAGGGTGAAGCCGCGCATCGGACCGGTGGCGCCCTCCGGGTACATCGGGACCGGGAAGTGCAGCGGCTGCACGTCGGGCACCGCCAAGCCGGGCCTGCTGCGCCAGAACAGGTGCGTCTGGGCCGGGCCCAGGCCCGCCGACGGGCGGCCGGGGTCGCGCTCGGTGGTGAACACGACCGGCACCAGCACGTGGTCGTGCAGGTTGCGCCCGACCCCCGGCAGGTGCACCCGCGGGGTGACGCCCACCGACCGCAGGTGCTCGGCGTCGCCGATCCCGGAGAGCATCAGCAGCTTCGGCGACTCGACCGCGCCCGCGCTGACGACGACCTCCGCCGCGGTGGCCCGGCGCACCTGCCCGTCGCGGACGTACTCCACGCCGACGCAGCGGGTGCCGTCGAACAGCAGCCTGCTCGCCCGCGCGTCGGTCTCCACGACCAGGTTCGGGTTGTCGTAGACCGGTTGCAGGTAGGCGACCGCGGAACTGGCCCGGCGACCGCCGGAGATGGTGAACTGCACGCGGGACACGCCGTCGGGGACACCGCTGTTGTAGTCCGGGTTGTACCCGATGCCGGTCTCCACCGCCGCGTCCACCAGTGCGTCGTGGATGGGGTCGGTGGCGTACTTGCTGAGCACCGGCAGCGGGCCGCCGGTGCCGTGCAGCTCGCTCGCGCCCGCGTCGAAGTCCTCGATGTCGCGGTACACCGGCAGCACGTCGTCCCACGCCCACCCGTCGTTGCCCAGGTAGGCCCAGTGGTCGTAGTCGGCCGCCGCGCCGCGGGCGTAGACCATCGCGTTGAGCGAGCCGGACCCGCCCACGACCCGGCCGCGCGGCCAGTGCAGGCGGCGGCCCGCGGCGTGCTCCTGCGGGTCGGTCCGGTAGGCCCAGTCGCGCGGGCCGAACCACAGCTCGCCGAAGCGGCGCGGGTCGTGGATGGTCTCGTCGGTGTCGCGCCCGCCCGCCTCCAGCAGCAGCACGCGCGCGCCCCGGTCGACCATCCGCCGCGCCACCACGCACCCAGCCGATCCGGCGCCCACGACGATCACGTCGTGGGAGCGGTCCTGTGTGGTCGATCCGGTCACTGTGCCGCTCCTGTCGGGGTCAGGCGGAGGTGAAGACCAGGACGGCGTTCTGGCCGCCGAAGCCGAAGGAGTTGCTCAGCGCGACCTCGGTCCGCTGCGCGCGCGGCGCCCCGGTGACGATGTCGAGCTCGACCTTCGGGTCCTGGTTGGCCAGGTTGGCCGTGGGCGGGACGGTGGAGTTCTCGATGGTCAGCACGGTCAGCGCCGCCTCGATCGCCCCGGCGGCGCCGAGGGTGTGCCCGACGACGCCCTTGGTGGAGGTGACCGCGGCCCGGTGGCCGAGCAGGTCGCGCAGCACCGCGGCCTCGGTCTGGTCGTTGAGCGGGGTCGAGGTGCCGTGCGCGTTGACGTGGTCGACGTCGTCCGGGCCGACCCCGGCGGCGGTCATCGCCATCCGCGTGGCCTGCTTGACGCCGCGGCCATCGGGGTCGGGCTGGGTCATGTGGAAGGCGTCGGCGGAGGCGCCGTACCCGGCGACCCTGGCCCGCACCTTCGCGCCGCGGGCGCGGGCGTCGGCCTCGCGCTCGAGCACCAGGATGCCGCTGCCCTCGCCGACGACGAACCCGTCGCGGTCGACGTCGAAGGGCCGGGAGGCGGCGCCCGGGTCGTCCAGCCTGCGCGAGAGCGCGCCCATCTGGGCGAAGCCGGTGACGATGAGCGGGCTGACCCCGGCCTCGGCGCCACCGGTGATGACGACGTCGCACACGTCGTCGCGCAGCAGCGACAGCGCGGTGCCGATCGCGGTGGCACCGGAGGCGCACGCGGTGGCGGTGACGAAGTTGGGGCCGGTCGCCCCGAGGTCCATGGCCAGGTGGCCCGCGACCATGTTGGGCACCAGCATCGGGATCAGCAGCGCCGAGACCGAGGTCGCCCCGGTCTCCAGGAGCCTGCGGTGCTGCTGCTCCCAGGTGCTCACCCCGCCCAGGCCGCAGCCGACCACGACGCCGACCCGGGCGCCGTCCCAGGTGCGCGGGTCCAGCCCGGCGTCGGCGACGGCCTCGCGGGCGGCCACGATGGCGAGCTGCACGAACCGGTCGTGGCTGAGCGAGCTGCGCCGACCCACCAGCTTGTTCGCCGAGAAGTCCGGCACCGTGCAGGCGATGTCGACCGGGAGGCCCGCCAGGGCGGGGGCGTGCGCGGCGGTGGAGACCCCCGAGCACACCCCCGCCCAGCTCGCCTCGGCGCCGATCCCGGCCGCGGTCACCAGGCCCAGCCCGGTGACCGCGATCGACGCGTCGTTCACGAGGACTTCGCCGCCGTGGCCTCGAGGACCTGCGCGGCGATGGCCTCGGCGGCGTGGCCGATGGTGTCGCGCGGGGACGCGGTGTCCTCGCTGATCTCCACCCCGGTCTCGGTCTGGATGACGACCAGCAGCTCCACCAGGAACAGCGAGTCCATGTCCAGGTCCTCGAAGGTCACCTCGGGGGAGATCTCGGCGCGGTCGACCTCGAAGCGGGTGACCAGCAGGTCGACGAGGGTGTCGTACATGGGTGAGGTCATCGGGTGCTCTCCTCGGATCGGGATCGGGATCGGGACAGGGGTGGTGCCGTGGATGTGCTCTGCGCGGACCCGGCCAGGTGCGGCCAGGTCAGCACGGTGGAGCCCCAGGTGAGCCCGCCGCCGAAGGCGGTGAGCAGCAGCCGGTCGCCGGTGTGCAGGCGCCCGGCCGCCCTGGCCTGGTCCAGGGCCAGCGGGATGGAGGCCGCGGAGGTGTTGCCGACCTCGGCGATGTTGGTGATGCTGCGCTCGCGCGGGACGCCGATGTCGTCGGCGAGCCGGTTGAGGATGCGGATGTTGGCCTGGTGCCCGACCAGGTGGTCCACCTCGTCGACCCGCCACCCGGCCTGGTCGAGCACGGCGCGGGAGGACTTGGCCATGTGGCGCACCGCCTGCCAGAAGACCTGCTTGCCCGCCATGGCGAAGTAGCGGTCGCCCGCCTCGGCCGGGCGGCCGGACAGCCGCTGCTCGGCGCCGCCGCCGCGCACGGTGATCAGGTCCACGCCGTCGCCGTCGCTGCCCAGGTCGAACGGGCCGACGGCGCCGGGCTCGCCCTCCTCGCCCGCGCGCAGCACGACCGCGCCCGCGGCGTCGCCGAAGATGACCGACGTGGTGCGGTCGGCCGGGTCCAGGATGCTGGAGTAGGTCTCCGCGCCCACCAGCAGCACCCGGCGCGCGGCGCCCGCGGCGATCAGCCCGGCCGCGGTGGCCAGGCCGTAGACGAAACCGGTGCACACCGCCGAGACGTCGAACGCGGCGGCGCCGGAGAGGCCGAGCTTGGCGGCCACCACCGGGGCGGTGCCGGGGCACGGGCGGTCGGGGGTGGTGGTGGCGACCACCACGGTGTCCACACCGTCCACACCGGACGAATCGGCGTCGGCGAGAGCGCGGGCGCCCGCCGCGGCGGCCAGGTCCGAGGTGGTGGTGCCGGGATCGGTGAAGTGCCGGGCGCCGATGCCGGTGCGGGTGCGGATCCACTCGTCGGAGGTGTCCAGGGTGGCGCTGAGCATGTCGTTGCTGACCCGGCGCGCGGGCAGGAAGCTGCCCGTGCCGCACAGGACCGCGGCCCGCGCTGGGGCTGGCGGTGCTGCCACGTCGATCCTCCTTCGGGCAGGGTCGGGGTTTCGGGTCCAGCCTGTGCCCCGGCGCTGACGGCGCGTTGACGGGGCGGTAACGGGGGGCCGGGGCGACCTCACCGTCATCCCGCGGTCACCGTGCGGTCAGCGCCGGGGCCCTAGCATTCGGCTCGTCCGAGGGGAAGCGGGCCCGCCGCGGTGGCGGCCCCGCGCCGGACAGTCCCATGTAGACAACTCCACGAGACCGGAGCGGTGCGATGAGGATCTTCCAGAGCGTGGGCGAGCTGTCCGCCGCCGCGGGCGAGGACCTGGGGGTCAGCGACTGGCACGAGGTCACCCAGGCCGAGGTGGACCTGTTCGCCGAGGCCACCGGGGACCGGCAGTGGATCCACACCGACCCCGAGCGCGCCGCCACCGGCCCGTTCGGGCGCACCGTCGCCCACGGGTACTACCTGCTGTCGGTGTTCCCCGCGCTGCTCGACGAGGTGTTCGCCATCCGGGGCGTCGGGTCGGTGGTCAACACCGGCGTCGATGCGCTGCGCTTCCACCGGCCGGTGCCGGTCGGCAGCCGCATCCGGGCCATGGCCCGGCTCGCCGAGGTGCGGGTGAGCAGGCGCGGGGTGGCCGAGCTGGAGGTGGAGGCGGGCATCCACGTCGAGGGGATGCCCGAGCCCGCCACCACCGCCGTCCTGCACAGCATGGTCCGGCCGCCGCGCGGCGCGGCGGTGACCGGTGCGGCCCCCGTCGCCGCGGCGACCGGCTGACCCGGCGGGTCAGCCCGCGGGGCTCACCTGGCGGCCAGCGACTCGCGCTGCGACCACCAGATCGCCGACGGCAGGACCAGCCCGGGGTCCTGGGCCAGGACGTCGGCGTGCAGGCGCTTGAGCGACGCCGACGGCTCCAGGCCCAGCTCGGTGTCGAGGTGGCGGCGGTTGCGCTGGAACAGCTCCAGCGCCTCGCACTGCCTGCCGGTGCGGTAGAGCGCCAGCATCAGCAGCTCGCAGAACCGCTCGCGCAGCGGGTGCTGCTCCACGAGCTGGCTCAGCTCGGCCACCGCGTCGCGCTCGCGGCCGACGAGGAGCCAGGCCGCGGCCAGGTCCTCCCAGGCGGTGAGCCTGCGCTCGTCGAACAGCGCCGCCGCCCCGCGGCAGCGCAGGCCGTCGCCCGCGTCCAGCAGGGCCGGGCCGCGCCAGAGCCGCAGCGCCGCGCGCAGCGCGGTGATGGCGCACTCCGGGTCGGTGCGCACCTCGGCCGCGCCGCGGGCGGCGAGGTCGAGGAAGCGGTTGGCGTCCACGCTCTCGGCGGGGATGTCGAGCAGGTAGCCGTTGCGCATCGCGCGCAGCCTGCTCTCCCGCCGGTCCGGGCCGTCGACGACCTTGCGCAGCCGGGTGGCGTGGGCCTGCATCGCGTTGCGCGAGTTGCCCAACCGGTGCCCGGACCACAGCTCGTCGGCCAGCTCGCCGTGCGAGATCGCCCGCCCCACGTCCAGGGCCAGCGTCGCCAGCAGGGCGCGCACCTTGTGCGACCCGATGCGGCGCTGCTCGCCGTCGACGGTGACCGTGACTGTGCCCAGGATTTCGATCTGCACGGCACTCCTCGTGACCATACGAACAACAATGGTGACAAACGGTGATGGAAAATGTTCTCGGCGCCGATCCGGCGACACCGACGCAATGGTTGACGTCGATATCGGGCCTGTCAAGAGGAATATCATTGTCGAGCAGATGGGGAAACTGGAAGATAATTCCCCACAGTGGCCGCACTGGTGCGAACGCACGCTTCCCTTCGGCCGAACGACGGCAGGGAACACCTCTTCCACCGTGGTCGAACCTGGGGAATCCCAGGGAAACCCCGGGGGTGTGCAGGGTTATCCCCAGTGCGACCCAGGGTGTCGGGTGCGGTAATCATTCGGGGCCGCAAATGTGCGCGGCGACGCTGGAAGCGATTTAAATTCTTCCGGCGCCCGGTGTTCCCGCCGGGGCGCCAGGTGATTTTTCGGACATATTGTTCGTGCTCATACTGCGATCGGAGTATCGGAAGATGACGCGTGCGGCCGCGGCGGTCGACAACCGACCGGTGCCCAGGCTCGACCACGTGATGGTCCTGCTCGACGCCGAGACCCACCGGGCGGTCGAGGAGGCCGGTTTCCTGGCCGAGCGCCTCGGCCGGATCAAGGTGAAGAAGGCCGACAGCTCGGTGGCCGGGCAGTACTCCACCCTGGGCATCGCCGGGCGCAGCACCCTGGTCGAGCTGTTCGGCGCGGACATGCCCGGCTCGGCCCCGCTCAGCGGCGGGCTGGTGTTCTCCTTCGAGGAGCCGGGTTCCTCCCCGCGGGCCCGCGCGCTGCTCGACGCGACCGGGACCGTGCGCCACCACCACGACCTGGTCCGCCGGGTGGTCGAGGGGCACGAGGAACCGCAGCCCTGGTACCACCTGATCAACGTCGACCTCGGTGCGGGCAACCCGCTGCTGCTGTTCCTCAACGAGGTCACCCCGGAGTACTTCGCCTCCCTCGGCGCGGTCGCCGAGCCGGGCGGGGCGATGCGCCGCGCGGCCTACCTCGACGCCGTGCTGGGCCGCCCGGCCGACCCGGCGTCGCTGCTGCGCGACGTCTCGGGGGTGACCCTGCTCGTCGGCGCCGACCGCGCCGCCGCGCTCACCGCCGCCCTGGCCCCCTTCGGCTGGGTGCCGACCGAGGGCGCCGGGGGCACCGAGCTGGTCGGCCCCGGCCTGACCATCGGCCTGCGGGTCGGCGACTGGCCGCGCGAGCGGGTCGCCGAGATCCGCCTCGACCTCGAACCCGGCGCCTGGACCGACGACGTGCCCGCCGAGCTGGTCTTCGGCCCCGCCTCGCGGCTGGTGTTCACCGGCCCCACCACCGCCACCTGGCACTTCGCCTGACCGTCCACGCCGGACTCCGCAGCCCCGTTCCCCGAACACCCTGCCGCCCACCGCATGGGAGCACTGACGCACATGTCTCCGTCGTCCCCGCTGTTCCAGGACGTCTTCCACCACCACGCCGCGACCACCCCGACCGCCCCCGCGGTCCGGTTCGGCGACCGCGCGCTCACCTACGCCGAACTGGCCGACCGGGCGGACCGGCTCGCCGCCGCGCTGCTGCGCCGCGGTGTGCGCCGGGACGACCTGGTCGGCGTCGCGGCGCGGCCCTCGCTCGAACTGGCGGTGTCGATCCTCGGCATCCTGCGCGCGGGCGCGGCCTGGCTGCCGCTGGACCCGGCCTACCCCGGTGAGCGGCTGCGCTACATGGTCACCGACGCGAAGGTGGGCCTGCTGCTCGCCGACGGCCCGACCGGTGACGTGCTCTCCGGCGGGGTCGTCGACGTGCTCTCACCCACGGCGGGGGAGGACCCCGAGGGCGTCGAGTTCCCCGAGGTCGGCCCCGAGGACCTGGCCTACGTCATCTACACCTCGGGCTCGACCGGGCGGCCCAAGGGCGTGCAGCTCACCCACGGCGGCCTGGCCAACCTCGCCGCCGCCCAGCTCGGCCTGTTCGACGCCGGTCCCGGCGCGCGGGTGCTCCAGTTCGCGCCGACGAGCTTCGACGCGTCGGTGTTCGAGATCGCCATGGCGCTGGGCTCGGGCGCGGAGCTGCTGCTGGCACCGCGCGACGCCATCGCCCCCGGCCCCGGCCTGGCCGACTTCCTGCGCGCGCACCGGGTCACCCACGTGACGCTGCCGCCGTCGGTGCTGGCCACCGTCGGTCGGGCCGAGCTGCCGGAGCTGCGGGTGCTGGTGTGCGCGGGCGAGGCGCTGCCCGAGCCGCTGGCCGAGCAGTGGTCGCCCGGCCGCCGGATGTTCAACGCCTACGGCCCGACCGAGACCACGGTGTGGGCGAGCACCGCCGAGGTGGTCCCCGGTGGTGGCAAGCCCGGCATCGGCACGGCCATCCCCGGCGCCACCGCCCACGTCCTCGACGAGCAGGGGCGCCTGGTCCCCGCGGGCACCGCGGGCGAGCTGGCGATCGGCGGCGCGGGTGTCGCCCGCGGCTACCTCGACCGCCCGGAGCTGACCGCGGAGAAGTTCATCGACCACCCGGTCACCGGCGAACGGCTCTACCGCACCGGCGACCGGGTGGTCCAGGCCGCCGACGGCACCCTGGACTTCCTCGGCCGCGTCGACCACCAGGTCAAGCTGCGCGGCTTCCGGATCGAGCCGGGCGAGGTCGCCGCCGAGCTGGTCGCGCACCCCGCCGTCACCGACTCGGTCGTCCTGGTCCGCGACGACGGCGCGGGGGAGCGGCTGGTCGGCTACGCGGTGGCCGACGGCGTCACCGGCGGCGAGCTGGTCGAGCACCTGCGCGGCCTGCTGCCCGCGCACATGGTCCCGTCGGCGGTGGTCGTGCTGCCGCAGATGCCGCTGAGCCCCAGCGGCAAGATCGACCGCACCGCGCTGCCCGCCCCCGAGCGCGAGCCGGGCGCGGACTACGTCGAGCCGAGCACCCCCACCGAGCGCGCGCTCGCGGAGATCCTGGTCGAGCTGCTGGGCCTGCCCAGGGTCGGCGCGCACGACGACTTCTTCGACCTCGGCGGGCACTCGCTGCTCGCGGGCCGCTACGCCGCCAGGGTCCGCTCGTCGCTGGGCCGGGAGCTGCCGCTGGGCAGGCTGTACGAGACCCGCACGGTTGCCGCGACCGCCGCCCTGCTCGACGCGGGTGACGGTTCCGGCGAGGACGCCCCCGCGGTGCCGCCGATCACCGCGGGCGCCGTCGCCGAGGGCGAGCCGGTCGCGCTGGCGCACCCGCAGGAGCGGATCTGGTTCCTGGAGAGCCTGTCGCCGGGCAACCTCGCCTACAACGCGCAGGCCACCATCCGGCTGCGCGGCCCGCTCGACATCGAGGCGCTCGGCGCCGCGCTGGACGAGGTCGTGCGCAGGCAGGCGATCTACCGCACCGCGTTCCTGCCGATCGACGGCAGGCCGATGCAGGTCGTGCACCCGCCCATGCCGGTGCCGCTGCCGGTCCTCGACCTGACCGACCTGCCCGAGGACGCCCGCGAGGAGCGCGCCGAGGCGATCGTCCGCGAGACCGTGGCCGACCCGTTCGACCTCGCCGCGCCGCCGCTGGCCCGCTGGGTCCTGGTGCGGCTGGCCGACGACGACCACTCGCTGATCCACGTCGAGCACCACCTGGTGCACGACGGCTGGTCCTACGGCGTGTTCCTCAACGAGGTGCAGGAGCTCTACACCGCCACCGTGACCGGGCAGCCCTCGCCGCTGCCCGAGCTCCCGGTGTCCTATGTGGACTTCGCGGCGTGGCAGCGCGACTGGATGCGCGGTGACGTCCTCGACCGCTACCTGGGCCACTGGACGAAGGAACTCGCCGGTGCCCCGGCCGCGCTCGACCTGCCCACCGACCGGCCGCGACCGGCGTCGCAGAGCTTCGCCGGGCGCGCGCTCAACCTCGACCTGCCCGGCGACCTGTGCCAGGCGCTGCGCGCCTACAGCCACGCCCGCGGCGTCACCCTCTACAGCACCATGCTCGCCGGGTTCGCCGCGGTCGTCTCCCGCTACGCCCAGCAGGACGACGTGGTCGTCGGCAGCGGGGTGGCCAACCGGCGGCTGGCCGACGTCGAGCAGGTCATCGGCATGATCGTGAACACGCTGGCGCTGCGGGTGCGCCTCGACGGCGAGCCGACCTTCGACGAACTGGTGCGGCGCACCCACGAGACCGTCGGCCGGGCCAACGAGTGGCAGGACATGCCGCTGGACAAGCTGGTCAACGCGCTGCCGCTGCGGCACGACCCGTCGCGCAACCCGCTGTTCCAGGTCATGTTCAGCTTCCACGACTCGCAGGTGCCGAGCCTGGAGTTCGCGGGCCTGACCGGCACGGTCAAGGAGCGGCACAACAACTCCGCCAAGACCGACATCAACGTCGTGGTCATCCCGCGCGCCGAGCAGCGCGCGGGCCGCGGCCTGGACGGCAGCGCGGGCGCGATCACCCTGATCTGGGAGTACGCGACCGACCTGTTCGACGAGTCCACCATGCGGCTGATGGTGCAGCGGTTCCAGACCCTGCTGCGCGCCGCGGTCGCCGCCCCGCACACCCCGGCGTCGCAGCTCCCGCTCACCACCGACGCCGACGAGGCCCGCCTGGTCGCCGCCGCGACCGGCGACCGGGTGCCGTTCCCCGACGACCGCACCATCGCCGAGCTGTTCGCCGAGCAGGTCGCCGCCGACCCGGCCGCGGTGGCCGTCGTGGACGGCGCGGTCGAGCTGACCTACGCCGAACTCGACGACCGCGCCGGGCGCATCGCCACCCTGCTGCGCGAACGCGGGGTCGACCGGGAGACCCCGGTCGGCGTCATGCTCGACCGCGGCCACGAGCTGCTGACCGTGCTCCTCGCCGTGGCCAAGGCGGGCGGGGCGTACGTGCCGCTGGACCCGGGCTACCCGCAGCAGCGGCTGCGCTGGATGCTCGCCGACGCGGACGCCCCGGTGGTCGTCACCCGCTCCGGCCTGCGCGACCGGCTCGGCGCCCGCACCGGGGTGCTCGCCATCGACGAGTGGTCCGAGGCGCTGGCCGCGGCCGCGCCGTGGACCGGGCCGACCGGTGCCCGCGCCGACACGATCGCCTACACCATGTTCACCTCCGGCTCCACCGGCAGGCCCAAGGGCGTGCAGGTCCCGCACCGCGCGATCGCCCGGCTGGTCAAGGGCAGCACCTTCGCCGCCTTCGGGCCGGGGGAGCGCTTCGCCCAGGTCGCCGACGCCTCGTTCGACGCGCTGACCTTCGAACTGTGGGGCGCGCTGCTCAACGGCGGCGCGGTCTGCGTCATCCCCTCCGACGAGCTGCTGGCCCCCGGCGGTCTCGGGCGGGCGCTCAAGGCCGGCGGGGTCACCGGGATGTTCCTGACCTCGGCGCTGTTCACCGAGGTCATGGCCGGGCACCCGGACAGCTTCTCCGGGCTGCGCACCCTGATGGTCGGCGGCGACGCGCTCAACGTCGGCCGGGTGCGCGCGCTGCTCGCCCTGGACCCGGCGCTGCGACCCGACCGGCTGGTCAACGGCTACGGCCCCACCGAGACCACCACGTTCGCGGTGTGCCACCACATCGAGCACGTCGCCGAGGGCGCTCCGTCGGTGCCGATCGGGCGGCCGATCGCCAACACCACCGCGCACGTGCTCGACGCGCGGCTGCGCCCGGTGCCCGACGGCGTCCCCGGCGAGCTGTACCTGGGCGGCCCCGGTGTCGCCCGCGGCTACGCCAACCGCCCGGCGCTGACCGCCGACCGGTTCCTGCCCGACCCGTTCGCCGCCGACGGCTCCCGGCTCTACCGCACCGGCGACCGGGTCCGCAGGCTCGGCGACGGCACCATCGAGTTCCTCGGCCGCGTCGACGACCAGGTCAAGATCCGCGGTTTCCGGATCGAGCCGGGCGAGGTCGAGTCGGCCCTCGGCGAGCACCCCGGCCTGGCCCAGGTCGCGGTCGTGGTGGACGAGCCGCCCTCGGGCAAGCGCCTGGTCGCCTACACCGTGGCCCGGCCGGGCGCGCAGTTCAGCCCGACCGCGCTGCGCGAGTTCCTGGCCGACCGGCTGCCGCCGCACCTGGTGCCCGCGGTGTTCGTGGAGCTGCCGGAGCTGCCGCTGACCGCCAGCGGCAAGCTCGACCGCCGCGCGCTGCCCGCCGTCGGCGACGAGCGCCCGGCCTCCGGGGACTTCGTGGCACCGCGACCGGGCACCGAGACCGAGGTGGCCGACCTGGTGGCCGCGGCGCTGGGGCTGGCCAGGGTCGGCGCGCGGGACGACTTCTTCGCCCTGGGCGGGCACTCGCTGCTGGCCATGCGGCTGGTCGCCCGGATCAACGAGATGTGGTCCTGCGACGTGGCCCTGCGCGACTTCCTGCACACCCCCACCGTGGCCCGGCTCGCCGAGCGGGTGGAGGCGACCAGGGGCGGTGCCGGTGCCGCCGCCATCGGCGCGGGACCCAGCGCGGAGGAACTGCTGCTCGACCGGCTCGACGAACTGACCGACGAGGAAGTGGACGCACTGTTGCGCGAGACCGAGCTGAACACGGAGACCGAGCGATGACCGACGTGACCGCGGCGCCGCCCGACCGGCGCGCCCAGTTGGCGGCGAAGCTGCGCGAGCGGATGGCCAACCGCCACCACCCGCTGTCCTACCCGCAGCAGCGGCTGTGGTTCCTGGAGCAGCTCGACCCGGGCAGCGCCGTCTACCTCGTGCCGCTGGTGCACCGGATCACCGGCCCGGTCGACGTGCCCGCGCTGGAGCACGCGCTGACCGAGGTCGTGCGCCGCCACCAGGTGCTGCGCACGGTGTTCAAGGACGTCGACGGCGAGCCGCGGCAGTTCGTCGAGCCGCCGGGGCCGGTGCTGGTGCCGGTGCGCGACCTGTCCGGCGAGGACGACCCGACCGCCGTGGCCGCCGAGCTGGCCGCCGCCGAGGCGCGGGCGCCGTTCGCGCTGGACTCCGGGCTCAAGCTGCGCCCGCTGCTGCTGTCCCTGGGCGGCGACGAGCACTGGTTCTGCCTGACGCTGCACCACATCGTGTGCGACGGCTGGTCGCTGGGCCTGCTCGACGCCGAGCTGTCCGAGCTGTACCGGGCCCGGCTGGCGGGTGAGGAGCCGGTGCTGCCGGAGCTGCCCACGCAGTACGCCGACTTCGCCGAGTGGCAGGTCGGCAGGCTGACCGGGGAGCCGTTGCGGGAGGCGCTGGCCTACTGGCGGGAGAAGCTGGCGGGCGCCCCGGCGCTGGCCACCCTGCCCACCGACCTGCCCCGGCCGCCGTCGCAGACGCACGCGGGTGCGCACCTGGACTTCACCGTCGCCCCCGAGGTGGCAGCGGCGGTCGCCGAGCTGGCCAGGGCGAGTGCGGCGACCCCGTTCGCGGTGCTGCTGGCCGCGTTCTCCGCGCTGGTGCACGCCTACACCGGGTCGGCGGAGGCCATCGTCGGCTCCCCGGCCTCGGCCCGCTCGCGGGCGGAGATCCAGCACCTGGTGGGCTTCTTCGCCAACACCGTCGTGCACCGGGTCGACCTGTCCGGGCAGCCCACGTTCGCCGAGCTGGTGGCCAGGGTCCGCGAGGAGTCCCGGGCCACCATGGCCAACCAGGACCTGCCGTTCGAGAAGCTGGTCGAGGAGCTGCACCCCAGCCGCGACCCCGCGCACAACCCGCTGTTCCAGCTCATGTTCAGCTACCACGACGTCGACGCGGGCGCCGGGCTGCGGCTGCCCGGCTGCGAGGTCGTCATGGTCCCCGGCGACACCGCCACCGCGAAGTTCGACCTGACGCTGAGCATGACCAACTCCGCCGACCGGCTCGGCTTCCGGCTGGAGTACTGCACCGACCTGTTCACCGAGGCCACCGCCCACCAGCTCGGTGAGCACTTCCAGACCCTGCTCGCGGCGGCGGTCGCCGACCCGGGGCAGCCCATCGGCCGCCTCCCGGTGCTGACCGAGGTGGACCTGGACCGGGTGCTGGTCGACTGGAACCCCACCGGCGCCCCGATCGGCGACGAGTTGATCCACGAGCTGATCGCCGCGCAGGCCGCCCGCACCCCGGACGCCCCGGCGCTGCTCGGCGCCGACCAGGCCCCCGCGGACGCGCTGACCTACCGGCAGGTCGAGGAGCGGGCCGAGGCGCTGGCCGCCCGGCTGCGCGCGCACGGCGTCGGCCCGAACGTGCCCGTCGGCGTGTACCTGGACCGCTCGCCGGACCTGGTGATCACCCTGCTGGCGATCCTCAAGGCGGGCGGCGGCTACCTGCCGCTGGACCCCGGCTACCCGCCGGACCGGGTGGCGTTCATGGTCGTGGACTCCCAGGCCCCCGTCCTGGTCACCCGCGGCGGCCTGGCCCGGCGGCTCACCGCGCTGCCCGCCACCGTGGTCCGCCTCGACGACGAAGAACCCGCCACCGTGGACGGTGTGCCCGCCGCCGGGCGCGGTTCGCAGCACGACATGGCGTACCTGATCTACACCTCCGGGTCGACCGGCAAGCCCAAGGGCGTCGTGCTCTCGCACCGCAACGCGCTCAACTTCTTCACCGGCATGGACCGCGTCCTCGGCGGCGACGCCCCCGGCACCTGGCTCGCGGTCACCAGCATGTCCTTCGACATCTCCGTGCTGGAGCTGCTGTGGACGCTGGCCCGCGGCTACCGCGTGGTCGTGCGCGGCGACGAGCCCACGGCGACCACCGCGGCCGACTCCGCGCCGGTGCCCGCGTCGGTGCAGACCCGCAGGATGGACTTCAGCCTGTTCTACTTCGGCGGCGACAAGGGCGGCTCCCCCGAGGACCGCTACCGCCTGCTCATGGAGGGCGCGAAGTTCGCCGACCGCAACGGGTTCACCGCCGTGTGGACCCCGGAGCGGCACTTCCACGAGTTCGGCGGGCTCTACCCGAACCCGTCGGTGACTGCCGCGGCCGTCGCGGCCATCACCGAGAACGTGGCCGTGCGCGCCGGGTCGGTGGTGCTGCCGCTGCACGACCCGCTCCGCGTCGCGGAGGAGTGGTCGGTGGTGGACAACATCTCCGGCGGCCGGGTCGGCATGTCGATCGCCTCCGGCTGGCAGCCCAACGACTTCGTGCTCGCCCCGGACAACTACGCCGACCGCAAGAAGATCATGATGGACCGGCTGGCCAAGCTGCGCGCGCTCTGGCGCGGCGGCGAGGCCCGGCGCCGCAACGGCGTCGACGCCGAGGCGTCGGTCAGGGTCTTCCCCCGCCCGGTGCAGGCGGACCTGCCGGTCTGGGTGACCAGCGCGCGCAGCCCGGAGACCTTCCAGATGGCGGGCGAGGCGGGCGCGGGCCTGCTGACCCACCTGCTCGGCCACTCCATCGAGCAGCTCTCGCACAAGATCGCGCTCTACCGGCAGGCGTGGCGGGAGAGCGGGCACCCCGGCGACGGCCAGGTGACGGTCATGCTGCACTCCTACGTCGGCACCGACGTCGACGCGGTGCGCGAGGTCGTCCGCGAGCCGCTGTCGGCCTACATCAAGTCCTCCTTCGACCTGCTCTCCGGCTTGGGCCAGGCGATGGGCAAGGAGGTCGACCTCAAGAACCTGCCGGAGGACGAGCTGGACGCCCTGGTGGCGCAGGCGTTCGACCGCTTCTTCGAGACCTCCGGCCTGCTGGGCACCCCCGAGCACTGCGCCGACATCGTGGACCGGCTCAAGCTGATCGGCGTCGACGAGGTGGCCTGCCTGGTGGACTTCGGCGTCGGGCACGACGCGGTGCTCGACTCGCTGGAGCAGCTCGCGGTCGCCAAGGAGGTCAGCGAGGACCGGGCGCGCAAGGCCGCGGCCGACGAGCCGGTGCCCGCGCAACTGCGCCGCCACGGCGTCACCCACCTCCAGTGCACCCCGTCGCTGGCGGCCATGCTGGTCGAGGACGACGACTCCCGTTCCGCGCTGGGCGGGCTGCGCCGCATCCTGGTCGGCGGCGAGGCCCTGCCCGGGCCGCTGGCCGAGCGGCTGGCGAGCCTGCCCAGCGCGGGCGCGCACAACATGTACGGCCCCACCGAGGCCACCGTGTGGGCCACCACCTGGGAGGTCTCCGACACCGAACCGGTCGTCATCGGCTCACCGCTGGCCGGGGTCAGCGCCTACGTCGTCGACGCGCACCTGCGCCCCACCCCGATCGGCGTCCCCGGTGAGCTGCTCATCGGCGGCGAGAGCATCGCCCGCGGCTACCTCGGCCGCCCGGCGCTGACCGCCGAGCGCTTCATCCCCGACCCGTTCGGCGCGGTCCCCGGCGCCCGGCTCTACCGCACCGGCGACCTGGTGCGCAGGCGGCGCACCGGCGAACTGGAGTTCCTGGGCAGGCTCGACCACCAGGTGAAGCTGCACGGCCACCGGATCGAACTCGGCGAGGTCGAGGACGCGGTGCGCGCCCACCCCGACGTGCGCGCCGCGGTCACCACCGTGCGCGGCACCGAGGCGGCCCGGCACCTGGTGGCCTACTGCGTGCCGGTGCCCGGCGCGGCGCAGGCGCTCACCGACACCTCGGTCAAGGCGTTCCTGGCCAAGTCGCTGCCGGACTACATGATCCCGGCCGCGGTGGTGCTGCTCGACGAGCTGCCGCTCACCCCGAACGGCAAGGTCGACCGGGCCAAGCTGCCCGACCCCGAGCAGAAGCGGACGGTGGCCTACCAGGCGCCGGAGACCGACCGGGAACGGGCGACGGCCGAGGTGTTCGCCGACGTCCTCTCGGTGCCGCGGGTCGGCCTGGACGAGAACTTCTTCGACAGCGGCGGCAACTCGCTGCTCGCCGTCCAACTGCGGATGCGGCTGGTGGCCGTCCTCGGCGACCGGCTGTCGCTGGTGGACATCTTCCGGTTCCCGACCGTGCGCGCGCTGACCACGGCGCTCGCCGAGGACGCGGGACCGTCGACGGAACTGGACGAGGCACGGCAGGCGGCGGGGCGGCGCGCGGCGGCGCTCGGCCGCCGGGCCAAGGCGCGCGGGAAGCGGAGCGGTCAGTGAGCGACACCAACCAGCCCACCGGGGAACCGGACGAGGGCCTGGAACCGATTGCGATCATCGGGATGGCCTGCCGGGTGCCCGGCGCCACCACCCCGCCGGACTTCTGGCGGGCGATGCGCGACGGCATCGAGTCCATCACCCGGTTCGGCCGCGACGAGCTGATCGCCGCGGGCACCGCCCCCGAGGTCCTCGACGACCCCGACTACGTGCCCGCCTCCGGGCACGTCGAGGGCGCCGACCGGTTCGACGCCGGGTTCTTCGGCTTCAACGCCGGTGAGGCCGAGACGATGGACCCGCAGCACCGGGTGCTGTGCGAGACCGCCTGGGCGGCGGTGGAGGACAGCGGCCACGACCCGGCCGACTTCGGCGGCACCGTCGGGGTGTTCGCGGGCACCTTCATGAACAAGTACCAGATGGCGAACCTGGCCACGAACCCCCGGTTCCAGCGCTCGCCGATGGCGCCGCTGGCCAGGATGTTCAACGACAAGGACTTCCTCGCCACCCGCATCGCGCACCTGCTGGACCTGACCGGCCCGGCGATGACCGTGCAGACCGCGTGCTCGACCTCCCTGGTCGCCACCCACCTGGCCTGCCAGTCGCTGCTCAACTACGAGTGCGACGCCGCCATCGTCGGCGGCGTGTCGATCAACGTGCCGCTCAAGACCGGCTACCCGGTGGCCGACTCCGGGCTGTTCAGCCCGGACGGGCACTGCCGCCCGTTCGACGCCGACGCCAAGGGCACCGTCCCCGGCAACGGCGCGGTGACCCTGGTGCTGCGCAGGCTGTCGGACGCCGTGGCCGACCGCGACCACGTCTACGCGGTCATCCGCGGCAGCGCGGTCAACAACGACGGCTCGCAGCTCAAGGCCGGGTTCGCCGCGCCGAGCGTGGAGGGCCAGGCCCGGGTGATCACCGCCGCGCACGTGGTGGCCGACGTCGACCCCGGCACCATCGGCTACGTCGAGGCGCACGGCACCGCCACCCAGGTCGGCGACCCGATCGAGATCACCGCGCTGACCCAGGCGTTCGACACCGAGGCCACCGGCTACTGCGCCATCGGCTCGGTCAAGGCCAACATCGGCCACCTCGACGCCGCCGCGGGCATCGCCGGGCTGATGCGCGCCGCGCTCGCGGTGCACCACGCGCAGATCCCGCCGAACGCGGGCTTCACCGCGCCCAACCCGCTGCTGGGCCTGGAGCGCACCCCGTTCTACGTGCCCGCCGAGGCCACCGACTGGGACAACTCCGAGCACCCCCGGCGCGCGGGCGTCAGCTCCTTCGGCGTCGGCGGCACCAACGCCCACGTGGTGCTGGAGGAGGGCCCCGAACCGCCCGCCGCCCGCCCGGCCCGGCCGTGGCAGCTGCTGCCGCTGTCGGCGCGCACCCGCACCGCGCTCGACGCCGCCACCGAACGGCTCGCCGCGCACCTCGACGGCGACGGCGCCCGGGTGCCGCTCGCCGACGTGGCGTTCACCCTCCAGGCGGGCCGCCGCGGCTTCGACACCCGGCGCTTCGCCGTGTGCGCCGACACCGCCGACGCGGTCCGCGCGCTGCGCGGCGAGGAGGCCAACCGGCTCGACACCCGGGCCGCCGCCGACGGGCCCCGCGAGGCCGTGTTCGCCTTCCCCGGCGGCGGGATGCAGCACCCGGACATGGGGCTCGACATCTACCGCAGCGAAGCGGTGTTCCGCGCCGAGGTCGACGAGTGCGCCCGCCTGCTGGAGCCCCGGCTGGGCTTCGACCTGCGCAGGCTGCTGTTCCCGTCGGCGTTCGCCCCGCTGGAGGGCAAGGCCGTCAGCGGCGGCGGGGTGATGATGGGCCGCGACCAGGGCGCCGGTGTGGTGTCCTCGCTGTTCGTCGTCGAGTACGCCCTGGCCAAGCAGTTGATGGCCTGGGGGATCACCCCCGCCGCGATGATCGGGCACAGCCTCGGCGAGTACGTCGCGGCCTGCCTGGCCGGGGTGTTCAGCCTGGCCGACGCGCTGGAGATCACCCTGGCCCGCGGCGAGCTGTTCGCCCGCATGGCGCCGGGGAAGATGCTGGTCATCCAGCTCCCCGAGGCCGAGGTGGTGCCGCTGCTGCCGGAGCGGATCTCGGTGTCGGCGGTCAACTCCCCGGACCTGACCGTGGTCGCCGGACCGGACGAGGACATCGCCGCGTTCACCAAGGAGTTGCGCGCCAAGGACATCGACTGCCGCAAGGTCAGCGTGCCGGTGGCCAGCCACTCGTGGATGGTGGAGCCGTTCCTCGACGAGTTCGTCGCCAAGGTCTCCGCGCTGGCGCTCAACCCGCCGCGGATCCCGTTCGTCTCCAGCGCCACCGGCACCTGGATCACCGACGAGCAGGCCACCGACCCGCAGTTCTGGGGCAGGCACCTGCGGCAGCCGGTGCGCTTCGCCGACGGCGTGCGCGAGGTCCTGGCGACCTCGAACCGGGTGCTGCTGGAGGTCGGCCCCGGCAAGGCGCTGACCTCGCTGGCCGCCGGGCAGCGGATCGCCCCGGCCCCGGTCGCGGTGTCCACCATGGGCCTGGCCCGCGACACCCTGCCGGACCTGGCGCACCTGGTCACCGCCGTGGGCCGCCTGTGGCAGGCCAACGTGCCGATCGACTGGGTGGCCTTCCACGGCGAGGCCGAACCGTCCCGCGTCCCGCTGCCGACCTACCCGTTCGAGGGCAAGCGCCACTGGGTCGAAGCCGGACGCCTGCAGGAGAACGTCGTCGCCGCGGTCGCCGCCGCGGTGGAGGAGGTCCTCGGCGACGAAGCCCTTGGCGAGAACGGCGCAGACAACCGCCTGCAACCGCGCACCGAGCGCGAGCGCAAGGTCGCCGAGATCTGGTGCGACCTGCTCGGCGTGGAATCGGTCGGGGTGGAGGACGACTTCTTCGACCTGGGCGCGCACTCGCTGATGGTCACCCAGGTCACCAAGGAGCTGCGCCGGATGGGCGCCACCTCGCTGACCGCCCGCGACGTCATGTCCGCGCCCACCGTGGCCGCCATGGCCGCGCTGGTCGACCGGGCGCTGGGCCTGGGCGACGGCAAGCCCGCGGGCACCGGCCCGGTGCTGGAGGACGAGGTGGTGCTCGACGAGTCGATCACCACCGACGGCCTCGCCCCCATGTCCACCGGGGACCCCAGGGCGATCCTGCTGACCGGGGCCACCGGCTTCGTCGGGGCCTTCCTCTGCGCGGAGCTGTTGCAGCGCACCAAGGCGACCGTGCACTGCCTGGTCCGCGCCGCCGACGAGGCCGCCGGGATGGAGCGGGTGCGGGCCAAGCTCGACTCGTTCGGGCTCACCGGCCCCTGGCAGAGCAGGCTCAAGGTTGTCGTCGGCGACCTGTCCAAGCCGCTGCTGGGCCTGGGGCAGGAGCGGTTCACCGAGCTGGCGGGCCAGGTCGACGCGGTGCACCACTGCGGGGCGTGGGTCAACTTCGTCCGGCCGTACCGGGCGCTGAAGGCCTCGAACGTGCTGGGGACGCAGGAGGTCCTGCGCTTCGCCACCACCGTGCGGCTCAAGCCCGTGCACCACGTGTCCACCCTCGCGGTGCTGGCCGGGGCGTTCCTCACCGACACCAGGGTCATCTCCGAGAACGACCCGCTGCCCCCGCCCATCGGCCACGACACCTCCTACAGCCAGAGCAAGTGGGTCGCCGAGGGCCTGGTCGACATCGCCCGCTCGCGCGGCATCCCGGTGTCGGTCTACCGCGCGGGCGGTGTGCTCGCCGACAGCCGCAGCGGCGCCACCAACGCCGACGACTACGTCACCAAGGTCATCCAGGGCTGCGTGCAGCTCGGCCTGGCGCCCAGCCGCCGGTACGCGCTGTCGGTCGGCACGGTCGACCACCTGGTGCGGGTGATCGTGGAGCTGTCGCTGCGGCCCGAGGGCCTGGGCCGCAACTACCACGCCATCGACCCGAAGCCGCTGGAGTGGAACACCCTGTTCGAGGAGATCCGCCGCTTCGGCCACGACGTCGAACTGGTCCCGTTCGACCGGTGGCGCACCACCCTGGTCGAGCACGTCGACCGCGACGGCGAGGACAACGCCCTCGCCCCGCTGATGGCGATGATCGGCGAGACGCCCGACCGGGACATGCCGGTCATGGACTGCGGCAACGTGCTCACCGTGCTCCCGCCCGACCTGGCCCGCCCGCCCGCGCTCGACCCCGAGTACTTCCGCAGGATGCTCGACTACTTCGTCCGGGGCAGGCTCCTGCCGCCCGTTCCCGCCACCACCACGGGGGTCTGACCCACATGTCCATGCTGCTCACCGGCGCCACGCTCATCGACGGCCTCGGCGGCGACCCGACCGCCAACAGCGCGGTCGTCGTCACCGACGACAGGATCACCGCGGTCGGCTCCACCGCCGACGCCCCCGCCGACGCCGACCTGGTCGACCTGTCCGGGCTGACCCTGCTGCCCGGCCTGATCGACGCGCACGTCCACATGGGACACGCCAGCGAGATGCGCGCGGTGCTCAACAACGAGCTGTCGGTCGCCGAGCGCGCCGCCGACATCTTCCGCACCCTGCGCCAGACCGTGGAGGCCGGGTTCACCGCCGTGCGCGACTGCGGCGGCATCGACCACGGCGTCCTGCGCACCGTCGGCAAGGGCATGGTGCCAGGGCCGCGGCTGTGGGCCTCGGCCTCGCCGCTGGTGCAGTGCGGCGGCCACGGCCACCTCGGCTCGCCGTTCCAGGCCCCGGACGAGTCCTTCGCGTTCCGGGTGCGCGGCCTGACCGCGGTCGGTCGCATCTCCGACGGCCGCGACGAGGTGCGCAAGGCCGCCCGCGAGTGCTTCCGCCAGGGCGCGACCTTCCTCAAGATGGCCGTCACCGGCGGCGTGGTGTCCATCGCCGACGACCTCGACGACACCCAGTTCTCCATCGAGGAGATCGCCGTCGCGGTGGAGGAGGCCAACGCCCGGCACACCTACGTCACCGTGCACGCGCACAACAAGTACGGCATCCAGAACGCGGTCAAGGCCGGGGTGAAGTGCGTCGAGCACGGCACCGGCATCGACGAGGCCACCGCCGCGCAGATGGCCGCCGCCGGGGTCGCCCTGGTGCCCACGCTGGCCATCGCCCAGGTGCTCACCGACGACTTCGACGCCCACGGCCTGCCGCCGCAGATCCGCGAGCGCGTCTGCGGCACCATGGAGGGGATGGTCGAGGCCATCCGCCTGGCCACCGCCGCGGGCATCCCGGTCGGCTCCGGCTCCGACCTCATCGGCCCCAAGCAGGACCGCCGCGGCCTGGAACTGGCGCTCAAGGCCAAGGTGCTCGGCCCGATGGGCGCCATCCAGTCCGCCACCTCGGTCAACGCCGAGATCATGCGGGTCGCCGACAAGATCGGCTCGGTCGAGGTCGGCAAGTTCGCCGACGTCATCGCCGTCGACTTCGACCCGCTGACCGAACCCGAGCTGTTCGACGACCCCAGCCGCGTCCGGCTCGTGGTCAAGGGCGGCAAGGTCGTCAAGGACACCCGCAAGTGACCGCGCCAGAGCCGATCGAGGAGAAGAGCATGTCCACCGCGTTCCACGTGGTCGTCAACGGTGAAGAGCAGTACTCGGTGTGGGAGGACGGCCTGGCGCTGCCCGCGGGCTGGCGCGCGGAGGGCTTCACCGGCCCCCGGCAGGACTGCCTGGACCACATCGAGCGGGTGTGGACCGACATGCGCCCGGCGAGCCTGAGGAGCGGCGCGTGACGACCACCGAGACCAGGCCCCGGCCGCTGGTGGTCGCCATCGGCGGCACCGGCCGTGCGGGCTCCAGCACCGAGCGGGCCCTGCTCACCGCGCTGAGCAGCCCCGAGGCCGCGGGCTGCGAGGTCCGCCTGTTCGGCGGCGAGTTCCTGGCCGCGCTGCCGATGTTCCGCCCCGGCGCGGCGCCCACGGACCCCGGCGTCCTGGACCTGGTGGAGACCGTCGGCCGCGCCAACGGGGTGCTGCTGGCCAGCCCCGCCTACCACGGCGGCGTGTCGGCGATGGTCAAGAACGCCCTCGACCACCTCGAACACCTCGCCGACCGGGAGCGCGCCTACCTCGACGGCCGCGCCGTCGGCTGCTTCGTCACCGCGGCGGGCTGGCAGGCGGGCGGGGCCACCCTGTCGGCGCTGCGCTCGATCGTGCACGCCCTGCGCGGCTGGCCCACCCCGCTGGGCATCACCGTCAACACCTCCCCGCCCACCCCGGGAGACGGTGGCGACGCGGCCCGCGCCCAGTGCGACGTGCAGCTTCGCAAGATCGGGTGGCAGGTGGCCGAGTTCGCCACCCGCGCCGCCCAGTCGCGGGTCCTGGCGGGGATGCCGACGTGACCGCGGGCGTGTCCGACCAGGAGCGGGCGGCGGTGCTCGCACCGCCGCCGGACCCCGCTCCGCCCGAGCCGGTGGTGCCCGGGCGGGCGGGCACCGCGGAGCGGATCGCCGAGTTCCGCAGGCGCCGCCAGGTGGCCCGCCAGCCCGGTTCGCCGCGCGCGGCCAAGCGCCAGCACGTGCTGGGCAAGCTGACCGCCCGCGAACGCATCGACCTGCTGCTCGACCCCGGCTCGTTCGTGGAGACCGACGCGTTCGCCCGGCACCGCTCCACCAACTTCGGCATCGACGCCAACCGCCCGGCGGGCGACGGCGTGGTCACCGGCTACGGCACGGTCGACGGCCGCCAGGTGTGCGTGTACGCCCAGGACGTGACGTCGTTCAACGGCAGCGTGGGGGAGATGTTCGGCACCAAGGTCGGCAAGATCCTCGACCTCGCGGTGCAGACCGGCTGCCCGGTCATCGGCATCAACGACTCCAGCGGCGCCCGCATCCAGGAGGGCGTGCTGTCGCTGTCGGCCTACGGCCAGGTGGCCCGCCGGGTCGTGCGCGCCTCCGGGGTCATCCCGCAGATCTCGCTGATCATGGGCGTCTGCGCGGGCGGCGCGGTCTACACCCCGGCGGCCACCGACTTCGTGGTCATGGTGGACAAGACCTCGCACATGTTCGTCACCGGCCCCGAGGTCATCCGCAAGGTCACCGGCGAGCGGATCAGCCTGGAGGCCCTCGGCGGCGGCAAGGTGCACAGCGCCCAGACCGGCAACGCGCACTACCTGGCCACCGACGAGGCCGACGCGATCGCCTACGTCCGCGACCTGCTGGCGTTCCTGCCCGCCAACAACCTCGACGAGTCCCCCACCTACGCCGCGACCACCGACCTGACCACCACCGACACCGACGCCGAACTCGACGCCCTCATCCCCGACGCCCCCGAACACGGCTACGACATGCGCGAGGTCGTGGAACGCGTGGTCGACGACGGCGACTTCCTGGAGGTCCACCCCGCCTTCGCCCCCAACATCCTGTGCGGCTTCGCCAGGGTGGAGGGCGCCAGCGTCGGCGTCGTGGCCAACCAGCCGCTGCACCTGGCGGGCTCGCTCGACATCGACGCCGCGGAGAAGGCGGCCAGGTTCGTCCGCTTCTGCGACGCCTTCAACATCCCCATCATCACCCTGGTCGACGTCCCCGGCTTCCTGCCGGGGGCGGTGCAGGAGCACGCGGGCATCATCCGCCGCGGCGCCAAGCTCGGCTTCGCCTACATCGAGTCCACCGTCCCCAAGGTCACCGTCATCACCCGCAAGGCCTTCGGCGGCGGCTACGCGGTCATGGGCTCCAAGGAACTCGGCGCCGACGTCTGCTTCGCCTGGCCGGTCGCCCAGATCGGCGTCATGGGCGCCCAGGGCGGCGTGGACATGCTCTTCCACAAGGAGATCATGTCCGCCCCGAACCCCGACGACGCCCGCCGCGCCTTCACCGAGGCCTACGAGGACACCCTCACCAGCCCCTACGTGGCGGCCGAACGCGGCTGCATCGACGACGTCATCGCCCCGAGCGAGACCAGGGTGGCCATCATCCGCGCCCTGCGCGCCCTGCGCACCAAGCGGGAGACCGTCGCCCCCCGCAAGCACAGCAACATTCCACTGTAGACAAAGGGGTCGCGGGCGGTCCACCGGACCGCCCGCGACCACCGCGTCCGCGCGGGACGAGGGCTCCGGTGCGCACCGCAACCGGTGGCCGTCGACCGGGCAGATCGATTCCGGGACCGGTCCCGACGGCATGTGGTTCCCTGGCCCCATGACACGACCGCCCCGCGTTCCCGGTGGCGTCACCCTGCCCGCCCTGGCCCGCTGCGCCCCTCCCGACAACCTCGCCAGGGCGTCCACCCCGCCCGCGCCGACGGTGCTGCCCGCCGTGGTGGGGAATGCGGCGGTGCCGCGGACCTCACCCGCGTGACGTGATGGACAGCGCCGCCCCCGCGCAGGACGAGGCCCCCGGTGCGCAGCGCACCGGGGGCCTCGGGCACCAGTCCCTACGCCGTGTTCCGGATCATGTAGGCCGCCACCCCGGAGCGGCTGCTCACGCCGATCTTGGCGAACACGTTGGACAGGTGCATCTCCACGGTCTTCTCCGCGATGTGCAGTTGCCGGGCGATCAGCCGGTTGGTCATGCCCTCGCCCACCAGCTCCGCCACCTCCCGCTCCCGGCCGGTCAGCGTGGTCGCCCCGGCCGCGCTCTCCGACCGCGGCCCCCGCACGGTCGCCGACCGCGCCGCCAGCCGACGGCGTTCGGTCCGCGCGACGCGGGCCAGGCTCTGCGCGCCCATCTGGGTGAACGTCATCTCCGCGGTCTTGAGCTCGCGCATCCCGTCGTCGTGGCGGCCCTGGTGCCACAGGGCGGTGCCGAGGACGACGCGGGCGCGCAGGCCGTCGACGACCATCCCCGCGTCCTCCAGGCCGCGCACCGCGCGCTCGGCGGCGGGGACGGCGGTCTCGGGCCTGCGGGCCAGGTCGACCTGGGCCTGGGCGAGCACGGCCAGGGCGTTGCGGCCCGGCTGGTCCAGCGCGGTGGCGGCCTTCGCGGCGTGCCCGGCCCAGACCGCGGCCGCCTCGACGCGGCCGGTGAGCAGTTCGGCCCTGGTCAGCAGCTCGTACCAGGCGACCCGGGAGCAGACGTCCGCGGCGACCAGGCCGGGGCCGCCCGCCGAGGTCACCAGGGCCATGCACTCCTCGCGGTTGCGGGTCATCAGCCGCACCTCGGCGAGCATCCGCAGCGCGAGGGTGCCGCACCACCCGCTGGCGGGTTCGCGGTTGTTGTCGGTGGCCACGATGCCGCTGTGCAGGGCCTGGTCGGTCTCGCCGAGGGTGGCGTCGATCCAGGCCAGCATGGAGTGGGCGCTGGTCATCTGCTCGGGGCTGCGGGACTTCTCGGCCAGGTGCACCGCGTGCTCGGCGGCCGTGCGGGCCTCGCGCAGGCGGCCGCGGTTGCGCAGCACGAACACGTAGCCGACCAGCAGGTGCGGCAGGACCAGCCAGCTCTTGCTGCGGCCCGCGACCTCGACGGCCTTGTCGAAGTGGCGCAGGGCGTCGTCCCACTGCTCCAGGACGACCTCGCTCCACCCGATCCACACCACCGCGGTGAGGCTGTGGGCGAAGTCGTTGTCCAGCATGGCGTCGAGCAGGGTGGTGGCACCGCGCAGGCAGGTGCGGGCACCCTCGATGTCGCCCGCGGTGGCCTTGGCCATCGCGCTGAGCCCCAGGCAGGACGCCTGCATCGGGGCGAGCCCGTGCCGCACGGCGACGTCGAGGGCGGTCGCGGCGAGTTCCTGGCAGCGCTCGGGGTCGCCCTTGCTCAGTTCGTTGCAGGCGAGTTCGAACGTGAGCTGCGCGCACGCGGAGCTGTCCGGGCGGTCCAGGGCCTCGATCTCGGCCCGGATCATGGCCTCGGTCTCGGCGTGCGCGCCGAGCAGCCGCTGCACCATCGCGGTGAACGCGACCGCCTTGGCGTGCGCGACGCGGGGTTCGGCGGGCAGGTGGCGCAGCGCCTCGTGCATGGTGTCGCGGCACTCGCGCAGGTAGCCGGAGGTGCCCCGGGCCTTGGCCAGGCGCACCAGCATCTCCGCGCGCCGCGATTGCAGGTCCGGGATCTGCGGCAGCACCCGCAGGGCGGTCTTGAGCCAGGTGGCGGCGCGCACCGGGTCGGTGGTCATGACCGAGGCCGCGGCGGTCTCCAGCACCTCGACCGCGCCCAGGTCGCCGTAGCGGGCCCACTGCTCGACGTGCGGGGCGCGGGTCGCGGGGGAGGCGTCCCTGGCGCGCAGCGCAGCGTCGGCGGTGCGGTGCAGTTCGATGCGGGTGCTCAGCTCGGCGTTCTCCCGGATGACCCTGGCCACGACCGGGTGGCGCAGGGCGAAGTACTGGCCGGAGACCACCGGGCGCACCAGGTCCTGGCGGATCAGCTCGCCGATCGCGGCGAGCACCGCCGCCTCGGGCTGCTCGAGCATCTTGGCCACCAGCGTCGTGTCGAACACGTCGCCGAGCACCGCGGCGGCCTCCACGACCGTGCGCGCCGCCGGGGACAGCCCGTCGAGCTCGTCGAAGAAGACCGGGCAGTCGCCCGCGCGGACGTCGTGCAGCGCCGCCGACCCCGGGCCCCCACCCGGGAACGGTGCGCGCTCGGCGGAGAGCACCTTGAGGTAGGAGGGGTTGCCCTCGCTCTCCACGTGTAGCTGCCTGCGCCAGCTCGCGGTGCCCTGCCCGGACAGCATCCGGGCGGTGTCGGCCTCGGTGAGCGGCGCCAGGCGGGTCGCGGTGAGCGTCACCTGGCGGGACCGGCCCGCGATGGCCTCGCGCAGCCGGGTGCCCGCCTGCCGGTCGCGGTAGCCCACCGCGAACATGACCGAGGCGTTCGGCGGGCGGCGCAGCAGGCTGCCCAGCAGGTCCAGCGACGCCGGGTCGGCGGTGTGCATGTCGTCGAGCACCACCACGAGCGCCGAGACGGCCAGGCGCTCCAGCAGTTCCCGCACCAGGCGGTGGCCCACCGGTGCGGGCCCGGGTAATGGGATGCCGAGCAACGCGTCCTCGCGGGTGGCCAGGCTGGGGAACAGCCAGCCCAGCTCGGCGCGCTCGGCGGGCGTCCAGCTCCGGACGACGTCGCCGACGAGCCGGTGCTGGTCGTCGAAGGCGTCGGCCCAGACGCTGTAGGAGGAACCCCGCTCCGGCCTGCCCGACAGCACCACCGCGTGCCGGGCGCGGGCCAGGCTGACCAGTTCACCCAGCAGGGCGGTCTTGCCGATGCCCGCGTCCCCGGTCAGTTCGATCAACTGGCTGCCCGCGGCGCCGTTCGACAGGTTGTCCAGTGAGCGGGCGATGATGCCCAGTTCGTGTTCTCGACCGACGAGGTGGTCTGCCCACTTCCTCCGTTTCGCGCCCTCGGCAAAGCTTGCTCCACCCGGTCGTTCCAACCCGGGAACGCCAAGGTCATCAAGCGTGCTCAAGCTTTATCCCCCATCCAATGGACTGCGGCCTTTGGACCCCTCGGACACCCCCCGTCGGCGCGGCCCTGCGGGTCCCGGCGGATGTCTGCGGCACCAGTATGCGACAGGCTCCAGGAAATGGGCACCTATTCCGTTCACGTCGGATGTTAGGAGGACCGGGAAAACAAGCCCGGGAGCGCACACCCCTGGGGGACCCCAGGGTTATCCCCACTGCCTCCAGGGGGGCGCCTCGCACAGACTTGCCCCGGTAGAGCCCGGTGCCCGGTGACGTGGCAGACCACGGGCCGCGACCCATCCCTGGAGGAATCCGTGAGCACCCGGATGTACGCGTTACCCGTCGACCAGACCCAGTGGCAGATCCCCGGCGGCGGCACCACGGTCTTCGACTGGGAGTACGACGAGGGCCGCGACCGCCTGCTCAGCCTGTACGAGAAGGGCAAGCAGAAGCAGTGGGACGCGGCCGAGCGGCTCGACTGGTCGATCGAGGTCGACTGCAACAACCCCATGGGCGTGCCCGAGCAGACCATCGCCATCTACGGCTCCCGGGTGTGGGACTCCCTGGGCGACAAGGACAAGGGGATGGTCCGCCACCACCTGGCGGCCTGGCAGTTCTCCCAGTTCCTGCACGGTGAGCAGGGCGCGCTGATCTGCTCGTCGAAGATCGTGCACACCGTCCCCGGCCTGGACGCGAAGTTCTACGCGGCCACCCAGGTGATGGACGAGGCCCGGCACATGGAGGTCTACTCGCGCTACCTGCGGGAGAAGCTCCAGCTCGCCTACCCGATCAACCCCAGCCTCAAGGCGCTGCTCAACGACGTCATCTCCGACTCCCGGTGGGACATGACCTACCTGGGCATGCAGGTGCTGATCGAGGGCCTGGCGCTGGCCGCGTTCGGCCTGATCCGCGACAACGCCTCCGAGCCGCTGGCGCAGGCGCTCAACACCTACGTCATGCAGGACGAGGCCCGGCACGTGGCGTTCGGGCGGCTGACCCTGCGCGAGTACTACCCGCAGCTCACCCAGGCCGAGCGCGACGAGCGCGAGGAGTTCTGCATCGAGGCCTGCTACCAGATGCAGGAGCGGTTCGTCGGCGAGGAGGTCTGGCGCAACCTCGACATCGACGCCGACGAGTGCATCGACTACATGCGCGGCTCCCAGCACTTCAAGGCGTTCCGCAGCCACCTGTTCTCCCGCATCGTCCCGACCCTCAACGACCTCGGCCTGTTCGGCGACAAGATGCGCCACGCGTTCGCCGAGATGGGGATCATCGGCTACGAGCACCACGACCTCGACGCGCTGATCGCCCAGGACGAGCAGATCGCGGGCGACCTCGACCTGGCCCGCATCCAGCAGGTCGACAAGGTCATCGACTACGCCGCCACCGACGAGTGAGCGCGACCACCACTTCGCGCCGCCGGGCGCCGGTAACCAGGAGTTGAAGGATGGCTGAGGCAACCACGAGCGCGGGCCGCACCCGCGCGATCCTGCTGACCGCGTCGGGGGGTGCGTTCCTGTCGATGCTCGACTCGACCGTGGCCAACCTCGCGGTCCCCGACCTGCAACGCGCGTTCCCCACCGTCTCGGTCAGTTCGCTGTCGTGGGTGATCAGCGCCTACGCGGTCATGTTCGCCGCGCTGCTGGCCCCCTCCGGCCGCCTCGCCGACGTGCTGGGCCGCCGCGCCCTGTTCGCGGGCGGGGTCGGCCTGTTCACCGTCGCCTCGCTGGCCTGCGCGGTGGCGCCGAACCTGCCGTTCCTCATCGTCGCCCGGCTCGTGCAGGGCGCGGGCGCGGCGGCGATGATCCCGGCGTCGCTGACGATCCTGCTGCTCGACGGCCCGGCGGACAAGCGGGCGCAGTCGATCGGCCTGTGGAGCGCGGCGTCCGCGCTGGCCGCGGCCGTCGGCCCGACCGTCGGCGGGGTGCTGGTCGACCTGTTCGGCTGGCGCTCGGTGTTCTACATCAACCTGCCGTTCGGCGTCCTGCTGGTGGTCGCCACCCTGCGGCTGCTCGCGCCGCAGGACAAGAGCAGCCGCGGCGCGCTGCCCGACCCGCTGGGCACGCTGCTGCTGGCCCTGGGCGTCGGCGCCCTCACCATGGGCGTCACCGAGGGCGGCACCTGGGGCTGGACCGACGCCAAGACCCTGGCCTGCCTGGTGGGCGGCGTGCTCCTGCTCGCCTTCGTGGTCCTGCGCTCCCGCTCGCACCCGGTCCCGGCGCTGGAGACCACGCTGTGGGCCAACAAGACCTTCGTCGCCACCAACGCGACCTCGCTGTTCTACGGCATGGCGCAGTACCCGTGGCTGCTCGTCGGCGTGCTCTACATCATCGACCTGTGGCAGTACTCGCCGCTGCAGGCGGGCCTGGCGATGACGCCGGGCGCGATCGTCGCCTCGATCGCCGCGCTGCGGATGGGCAAGGTCGCCCCGAAGATCGGCGGCCCGCGCACGGTCACCCTGCTGGGCCTCGGCGCGTTCCTCGCCTGCGGCATCTGGTTCAGCTTCGGCCTGCCCGACAGCTCGGCCTTCCTCACGCTGTGGCTGCCGGGTGGCTTCCTGGTCGGCTTCGCCATGGGTTCGGCGACGCTGGGCACCTCGCAGTCGGCGGCGATGTCGGCCCCGCCGACCCGGTTCGCCTCCTCCAGCGGCCTCAACACCACCGCCCGCCAGTTCGGCGGCGCGCTGGGCATCGCGATGTGCGCGGTGATCCTCCAGTCGAAGTCCGCCGCGGACGGCTCCCTGGGCGTCGACGCGTACTCGACGGTCTACCTGGCGTGCACCGTGCTGGTGGCGATCTCGTTCCTGATCGCGCTGTTCTGGCTGCGCTTCCCGCCGCCCGCCGCTCCCGCCGCGACCCCGGCGACGCCCGCCGCGGCGCCGAAGGCGGATTCGGCCGAGGCCAAGGAACCCGCCGCCGCGGAGTGAACCGCCGCTGCGGGATGATCACCCCGCAGCACGACCACCCCGCAGCCAGTCCGAGAACGATCGACCCGGAGTGAACCGATGACCGACACCGCCCCCGCCAAGGTCGCCCTGGTGACCGGCGCCAACAAGGGCCTCGGCCACGAGACCGCGCGCCAGCTCGCCGCACTGGGCCACACGGTGCTCCTCACCGCCCGCGACCCCGCCCTGGGCGAGGCCGCGGCGGCGGGGATCGACGGCGACGTCCGGTTCCTCCGGCTCGACGTCACCGACGCCGACAGCGTCCGCGCCGTCGGCGAGCACGTGGCCGAGCAGCACGGCGGCCTGGACCTGCTGGTCAACAACGCCGGGGTCACCGGCATCCCGCGCGGCACGGCCCGCACCCTCGACGAGCTGACGGTCGAGGACCTCACCTCGGTGCTGGACACCAACTTCACCGGGGTGTTCGCGGTGACGCAGGCGCTGCTCCCGGCGCTGCGCAAGGCGTCCGGGCGGGTGATCAACGTGACCAGCTCGCTGGCCACCTTCGAGCGGGTGGCCACCGGCGCCGCCCAGCGCCCGGACCTGCTGCCGTACTGCGCGTCCAAGGCGGCGATGAACATGGCGTCGGTGTTCTACGCCAGTGCCCTGGCCGAGTCCGGGGTGACCGTGTACGCGGTCTCACCCGGGTTCGTCGCCACGGACCTGAACAACTTCACCGGCCCCAAGTCGGTCGAGGAGGGGGCGGCGGTGATCGTCCGGTACGCCACGGCCGACGCCGCCACCCTGCCCGACCGCCGGTTCCTCACCGAGACGGGCACGATCCCCTGGTGAGACAGGGGCAGACGGGTCAGCGGCACTGACGACACCGCCCGGGTGCGACCACTGGTCGCACCCGGGCGGTTGTCGCCGTGTCAGGCGGAGGTCTCCTGCGGCTTGGCGAGCGCGTCGAGCACCGCGCGGGCCTCGTCGGTCCACGGCGTCGGGCGGTGCGTGGCCTGGTCCAGTCTGATGTGGACCCGCCGCCCCTCGGCGTGCACGGTCGCGCCGTCGTCGGAGAGGACCCGGAACCCGTAGGTGGCGCTGGACTGCCCCACCTTCTCCACCCACAGGTGCACCCCGATCGGGTTGGTGCCGCGGATCGGCGCCCGGTAGGAAATCGAGAACTCCGCCACCACGACCACCACGTCCGGCTTGCTGTAGACGCCGTTGACGAAGTCGAACCCCTGCCGGGTCCAGTGCCCGGTCAGCGCCCGCTCGACCAGCACCGGGTACCGGGTGTTGTGCACCATCCCCATCAGGTCCAGGTCGTCGAAGTGCGTCCACAGCGGTTCGACGTGCCCGTACTCGACGGCGGTCGCCGGGGTCTGTGCGGGAGCGGCCATGACGGTCCTTCCTCGGGGGGAATCGCCGCCGGGGATCCGTTCCCCGGCAACGGTCTCCGGTCCTGTGCCCGGAACTCAGCGCACACGGGATGCTACCAGCCGAAACGGCCGTTCAGGCCGTCAGCGAGCGGTCAGCCCCGGGGACTTGCATGGCGGCACAGCGACGACAGCGAGGGGTGACATGAGCACCGCCGAGACCCGCACCACCGCGGAGGGAACCCTGCACAGGCAGGGCTTGCGGACCTGGTACCGCGTCGTGGGAACCCCCGCCCCCGGCCGCGCCCCCGTCGTCGTCTGCCACGGCGGCCCCGGCATGACCCACGACTACCTGCTGTCGCTGGCCGCCCTGGACCGCGTGTGCGTCTTCTACGACCAGTTCGGCAGCGGCCGCTCCGGCCGCCTCCCCGGTGCGCCGGAGGTGTTCTGGCGGCCGGAACTGTTCCTCGACGAACTCACCGCCCTGGTGTCGCACCTGGGGTTCGGGTCCGGGTACCACGTCCTGGGGCACTCCTGGGGTGGGATGCTGGCCCTGGAGCACGCGGTCGCCCGCCCGGCGGGCCTGCTGTCGGTGGTCGCGGTCGGCGCGTTCGCCTCGGCCCGGCAGTACATCGACGAGGTGGGTGGGCTGGTGCGGAACCTCCCGGCGGAGGTCCGGGCGGCGATCGAGCAGCACGAGGCGGCGGGGACCACGGGGTCGCCGGACTACAAGCGGGCTGTCCGTGCCTTCTACCGGGAGCACGTGTGCCGGGCCAAGCCGGTCCCGGATGAGGTCATGGCGACGCTCGTGGCCCTGGGGGAGGATTCGGCGGTCTACAACGCGATGATGGGGCCCAGTGAGTTCAGCCTGACCGGCTCGTTGCGGGACTGGGACATCCGTCCTCGCCTGCCTCGGATCGTTGCGCCGGTCCTGCTCGCCTCCGGTCGGTACGACGAGGTCACCCCGCGTGCCGTCGCACCTCTGCACGACGGGATTCCCGGGGCCCGGTGGGAGGTTTTCGAGAACTCCAGCCACATGGCGCACGTCGAGGAGCCCGACCGCTTCCGCGCGGTCGTCGACGCCTTCTTCTCCCAGCACGACCCTGGGTCCGGCTGATCCCTTCGGCTGGGTTTTCTGTCCATAGTGGAATCTGTTTGGTCGTGCCGTTGGTTTACAAGCCCGGGATTTTCGGGGCGTGCCCGGATGGGTGGATCCGCTTGGGCGGGGCCCCTACGCCGATCATGCGCCCAGTGTGACCGAGTGGGGCGAAAAGATGCCCCACAGCCCAGGCAGGCTTGCACATGATCGGCACCCCCACCCAAGCACATCCACCCACCCGGGCATTTCCGTAGCCGGGCCGCCGGTTGCGGGGGTGGCTGGTTTTCGCTGCGCCTGGTGGGGTTCCGGGTGATTGGTTAGCAGGCCTGCGGTTGATGGGGTGATTGCCTGCTGCGCATGGTGGGGTGCGAGGTGGGTGGCCGCTGCGCTGATGGGTTTGGCGTGGCTGGTGGCCGGGCCGCCGATTTCTGGGATGGCTGGTGGCCGGGGCTGCGGTTTGTCGGGTGGCTGGTTGTTCGTTGCGCGCGGTGGGGTGCGGGGTCAGGAATCCTGTTGGCGGGAGCGGAAAGCTGCCACGTGCACCCGGTTCGCGCACCGCGCCGAGCAGAAGCGCTTGGCCCGGTTCGTCGACAGGTCCAGGAAGTAGTTGCCGCAGTCCGCCGCGTCGCACGCGCCCCAGCGCTCGGTTTCGTGGCGGACCACGCCCTGGGCCACCCCCCAGGCGGCGGCTGCCGCGACCTCCGTGGCCGGGGGCGCGTCCGGTGAGGCCACGTGGATGTGCCAGTCACCGCTGTGGCCGGACAGGCGGGGCTGCGGTGGGTGCTCGGTCAGGAGCCGGTTCACCCCGGCCAGCACGGCGTCCCCGTCGCCGCGCACGACCGCGCCCAGGACCTCCCGCAGGGCGCCCCGGGTCTCGCGCAGTGCCACCAGGTCGGACTGGCCGCAGCGCTCCGACCACCACGGCTCGTCGTGCAGTGCCGCGCGGAGGCCGGTCAGGCCGTCGAGGTCGGCATTGGCGAGGCGCAGCGCCACGTCCAAGTAAGCAGCGTTGTCCATGACCGGTCCTTACGGCTAGTGTCAGGGGTGCATACCTCTTTCGCACCTTACTAGGAGTGTCCATGCGGGACCACACGACGGGACGGCGGGTGCTCGCGCTCGCGCTCCCCGCGCTGCCCGTGCTCGCCGCCGAGCCGCTCTACCTGCTCGTGGACACCGCCGTGGTCGGTCACCTCGGGGCGGTCCAACTCGGCGCCCTGGGCATCGGCGCGATCGTGCTGGCACAGTTGTCGACCCAGTTGACCTTCCTGTCCTACGGCACCACCGCCCGCACCGCCCGGCTGCACGGGGCCGGGCGGCGCGCGGAGGCGGTGGCCGAGGGGGTGCAGGCGACCTGGCTGGCCCTGGCCCTCGGGGTGCTCCTGCTCGGTGCCGGGCAGTTGCTGGCGGCCCCGGTCGCACGTGCGCTGGCGGGGGAGGGGGCGCTGGCGGACGCCGCCGTGTCGTGGCTGCGGATCGCGCTGTTCGGCGTGCCGATGATCCTGGTGTCGCTCGCCGGGAACGGGTGGATGCGCGGCGTGCAGGACACCCGGACGCCGCTGCGACTCGTGCTCACCGGCAACGCCGTGTCCGCCGCGCTCTGCCCGGCGCTGGTCTACGCCGCGGGCTGGGGGCTGGAGGGGTCGGCCGCCGCGAACGTGGCGGGCCAGGTGCTCGGCGGCGGGCTGTTCCTGCGGGCGCTGCGCCGCGAGCGGGTGCCGCTGCGGCCCCGGTTCCCGGTCATGCGCGCGCAGTTGGTGCTCGGCCGCGACCTGCTGGTGCGCAGCCTGGCCTTCCAGGCGTGCTTCGTCTCCGCCGCCGCGGTCGCCGCGCGCACGTCCGTGGGCGCGGTCGGGGCGCACCAGGTGGTGCTGCAACTGTGGACGTTCCTGTCGCTGGTGCTCGACTCGCTGGCCATCGCCGCGCAGGCGCTGGTGGGGGCGGCGCTCGGGGCGGGGGACGCGGGCCGGGCGCGCGAGCTGGCCCGCCGCCTCGCCGGGTACGGGCTCGCCTTCGGCATCGGTCTGGGGATCGTGTTCGGGCTGCTCGCCGGGGTGCTGCCGCGGGCGTTCACCGGCGACCCGGCCGTGCTCGCCGAGATCCCGCACGCCTGGTGGTTCTTCGTCGCCCTGCAACCGGTCGCCGGGGTGGTGTTCGCCCTCGACGGCGTGCTGCTGGGCGCGGGTGACGCGGCGTTCCTGCGCACGGCGACGCTGTTGTCGGCCGTGGTCGGGTTCCTGCCGCTGGTGTGGCTGTCGTTCGCGCTGGGCTGGGGGCTGGCCGGGATCTGGACCGGGCTGAGCGCGTTCATGCTGGTCCGGCTGGTCACGATCCTGCTGCGCACCCGGTCCGGGCGGTGGGCGGTCGTCGGGGTGGTCCGCTGATCCCACGGGTGTGCGCAACAGCACCGATTAGCGACGCTAATAGTTGCGTCTGCTCCGCGGTTCGTGCGGCACCATGGACACCGACCACGAGGGAAGGGGCGGACACCCATGTCATCGGCGCTCGCGTCCGACGCGGAGACCGCGGGCAGGCGGGGCGCCCTGCTCATCTGGGTCACGGCCGCGGCGGTCTACCTGATGGCCGTCTTCCACCGCACCTCCCTCGGGGTCGCGGGCCTGGAGGCCGCGGAGCGCTTCCACATCGGCTCCGCCGCCCTGGGCACCTTCACCGTGCTCCAGATCGGCGTCTACGCCGCCATGCAGATCCCCACCGGCCTGCTCGTCGACCGCTTCGGCCCGCGCCGCGTGCTGACCGCCGCCGCCCTGTTCATGGGCCTGGGCCAGTTGCTGTTCGCCTTCGCCGCGAGCTTCCCGCTCGCCCTCACCGCCCGCGCCGTCCTCGGCCTGGGCGACGCCATGACCTTCGTCAGCGTCCTGCGGGTCGTCGCCGCGCACTACCCGCCGCGCCGCTACGCCACCCTCGCCGCCATCACCGCGACCTTCGGCTCCTTCGGCAACCTCGTCGCCACCGTCCCGCTGACCCTGCTGCTCGACAGCGCGGGCTGGACGACCACCTTCGCCATCGCGGGCGGCCTCACCTTCTGCTACTCCCTCGCCGTCGCCCTCCGCGTCCGCGACACCCCGCGCGGCACCCCGGTGCAGCCCGCCCCCGCCATCGCCCTGCGCCAGGTCGCGGGCCACGTCCGGGCCGCCTGGGTGGTCCCCGGCACCCGACTGGGCTTCTGGGTCCACTTCACCACCATGTTCACCCCGGCCGCGCTGGGCCTGCTGTGGGGCTTCCCGTACCTGGTGCAGGCCCAGGGGATGTCCGACGCGCAGGCCGGGTCGGTGCTGAGCCTGCTGGTGGTCGTCGGCATGGTCCTGGGCCCGTTCATCGGCGAGACCACCGGCCGCCGCCCCATCCTGCGCCTGCCGATCGTCTGGGCGTTCCTCACCGGCGCGATCGTCGTCTGGGCGGTCCTGCTGGGCTGGCCCGGCGGCGTGGTGCCCGGACCGGTCGTGGTCGCCGCCATCGGCTTCCTGTCCCTGGGCTCACCGGTCAGCAGCATCGCCTTCGCCCTCGCCCGCGACTACAACCCCATCGCCAGGGTCGGCACCGCCACCGGCGTGGTCAACGTCGGCGGCTTCTGCGCCATCACCACCACCTCCCTGGCCGTCGGCGTCCTCCTGGGCGGCAACACCGCCGACGCGGGCCCGGCGGACTTCCGGGTCGCCTTCCTCGCCATCGCCGCCCTCCTCCTGCTCGGCACCTGGCGCACCTGGGTCTGGTGGCGCCGGGCCCGCGCCGCCGTCCTCACCGCCACCGAACGCGGCGAAGCCGTCCCGGTCCGCATCCGCCGCCGGGCCTGGGACATCCCCACCCTCGCCGCAGGCGAGGCCCAACCTGAACCGGTCACCCCGGCAGGCTCAGGTGGGCGTGGGGTCTGAACCGAGACTGAACCGGTACAGCCCGCTGAACTCGTCCAGTTCGCCCGGGGGCATCACCTCGCGCAACTCGGCGGCTCGGTTGAGCGCAGCCTGTGTTCCACCCGTCCGATTCAGAGCCCGACCGGACGCGCCACCCCCTGACCCCACCGGCGAGAACATCGCCACCCGGTTGCCGACCACCCCGAAAACCGCGCCCCGGCTGCGAACAGCCAACCCGAGCCCCAGTGGCTCGGTGAGGTCGCCGGTGATCCGGGCATGTCGCGGGCGACGGTGTCGAAGTGGCGCTCGCGGTTTCTGGCCGACCGGTTGGGCGGGTTGTCCGACGGGCCGCGTCCACCTCGGCCGCTTCGGTGGCGGCCGCCCCGGATACCGCGGCATCCTTCGTCGATGCGACACCAATGGCCCGATCGGTGTTTTCCTCGCGCCGCCGCTCGGGCGCCGTTTATCGAATTCATACCGTTTCATCCAGTTCTGCACCAAGGGGCGTCTCGTAACTGACTCGGGGTTCTTGCCGAGGATGCTGTGTTCAGTCGGTGAGGACGGTGTCATGCAGGTTGGCGATGCCGGACGCAGTGTCGCCGAGGGGTGCCGGCGGCAGACCGGTAGCCGCGCAGGATGGCGAACAACTTCATGCTCGCAGTTGGTCAAGCCCCCGGCGTGCGACGACCAGAAGTGGAAACGGACGCGCCGGAGGTGTTCCGTCGGCATCGGGTCATACCCGCCCACCTCACAACCACGCTGACCCTCCCGCCCGGTGAGCCCGACCGCCAGGGACCGGGTTCACCGGCGTCCAGGCGTCCGCCTTGTCCTGTCTCTGTCCAGATGTTGTCAGTCGGTGATCACTGGACTCCTGGGTTGATCGACCTTTTAATCGGGGAGCGCCACCTCACTCCACATCCAGAGGCCCTCTCTGTGCGGGCGGAGAGGGACACCCGTGAGCAATCTGAGCTCGGTCACCAGTGAGCACCGACGCCGCAGTTTCTGGGTTCGGCTGTCGGAGGTCGAACGGTCGGCCGTCGTCCAGCGGGCCACTGTCGAGAAGTACGCGAAGGGCGCGACCCTCATGTCAGCGGGCGAGGTCGGCGACACGGCCGCGGTAATCCACCGCGGTCAGGTGCGCGTCGTCGGTGCGGGCGGGCGGGCGGGGCTGGCCAACCGGTTCGCGGGCGATATCGTCGGTGAGCAGGCGATGCTCGACGGGCAGGTCCGGTCCGCGACGGTCCTCGCGGATTCACCGGTGCAGGCTCTGGTGCTGCCCAACACGGCCTTGTCCGGTCTGATCGAATTGCACCCCGGTGTCCTGCGGGTGTTGTGCGCCGTGCTCTCCGAGCGCTTGTGTGAATCCGACCGAGTGTTGGGCAACCAGTTGGACAACGCGCTGACGAAGGTTGTCGACTTCCTTGTGCGCACGCTCGACGACTCACGCGAACGGGGCGACCGATGGGTCTCGATCAACATCAAGTCGCAGGCCGAACTCGCCACCAGGCTGGCCGTGTCCCGGGCTTCGGTCGTCCGTGCGCTCAGCGCGCTCCGCCGCGACGGGTGCATCACGACCGGCCGGCGCGGTGTCGTGGTCGTGGTGGACCCGGATGCGCTCCGCGCCGGTAACAAAAGGGTCCGGGAGTGCCGCACGTGAGGCAGTGATCGGACGGCGCCCGACGCATCCGGTGGTCCACTGTCGCCATGCGGAACAGCCAGGAGAACAGCGACGACGCGGACGACCCGATACCACCGTGGCTTCCCGACGCGACAGGGGACGGGGCGGTCGCCGACCCCTTCCCCGCCTTGATCATCACCCTCGACGTGAGGTCGTTCAGCAGCTTGACCAACCCGCAGGCGTTCGCCGTGCGCAGGCAGTTGTACGACCTGGTCATATCGGCTTTCCGCGCTGGTGGCGTCGACTGGGACGTATGCGAGCACGAGGACCGGGGCGACGGGATCCTGATCGTCGTCCCGCCCGGTATCCCCAAGCCGAGGGTCCTCGGCCCGGTACTGACGGAACTCCTCCGGGGCGTGCGCGAAGCGGATGCGGGCGTCCCCGGGTGGACGTGGGGTTTGCGCGTCTGCGCCCATGCGGGCGAGGTCCACCGGGACGCCAACGGTTTCGTGGGCTCGGACGTCAACCTCGCCTTCCGGCTCCTCGACGCCCCGGTGCTGAAAGCGGCACTGGGGAACGGCGCGGGGCGGGCGGCCGTGGTGGTCTCCGAGCAGTTGCACGAGAGCACTGTTCGCCACCGGTACCCCGGGATGGCGGACCGCACCTTCCGGCGGGTGGCTGTGTCCGTGAAGGAGACCGACGTCCATGCCTGGCTGCACGTCCCGGGTGGGGAGGCACAGCAGGGAACGACATCGCCACGACCGGAACCCGCCCTAACCGGGCCGGAAACCACCGCCGGGCACAGCATCATCGCCGGACGTGACATCACCGCGACCGACGGGATCATCGCGGGCGGAAACGTGGACATCGACAGCGCACCCCGCCGCACTCGGTGGCGTGGGCGAAAGGAGACACGGTGAGAATTCTCCCTATCATCGCAGGAGCGGCACTCGTCCTGAGCTCGGTCAGCGGGTGCGATGCGTTCACCGACAAACGCGAAGTGGGTGAGTGTGTGCACACGACGGTCGGCCTCCGAGGGACCAACATCACCAGCGCCGACTGCGCGGACTCGTCCTTCGAGCAGTCCCTGAAGGACCCGCTCTACCGAATCACCGAGGTGCTGGACATCGATGGCCACTGCTCGGAGAACGGTTCCTACGGGATCGAGCTTCGCCACGAGCCGGACGACGCGGTGTACTGCCTGGACGTGGTGGCGGCCTCATGACCACCATGGACGTCACGGCATCGGCAGGTCTCGCCGTTGACCTCGTCCACCGGATGCTCACGGACACCTGTCGTGCGGACGAGGTCCAGAAGGCGAGTGCGCTCCATTCCCTCATGGTCAAGAACCTGAGCGGTTCGGGACGGTCCGAGGTGTTGCGGGCTTTCCACACCGACTTGGCCTCGGTCGTCAAACGCAGGCACCTCGTGGACGCCGTCGCCGACAACCTGCGCGCCGATCTCGGCTTTCGGGCCGCTGTGTCCGTGTACCTGCCCCCCGGCAATTCGAACACCATCAAGGCGGGCGGCTCGATCAGCGCCAGCGGACAGGGGATCGTGGCGGGAGGCGACGTCAGGTCCACCAACAACAGCCACAACGTCGACACGAGCAAGAGGAACTACGGCGGCATACCCGTGGCGGCAGTGGCTGTGGTCGCCTTGTGCCTCGTCGGCACGGGGGTCGTCATCAGCGTGGCTTCCGGCCCCGGCCTCGACGCCGACTCGACCTGCTCCGAGTTCCTCGCGGCCGATTCCGATACACAGGTCGCGGTCCTCAAGAAGGTGTACCTCGCCGCGGGCAAGCCCGACCGGGCAGGCGACCCCTTCATCCTGCAGAACGGCGTCTACACCTGCGGGTTGGCGCCCAATACGACCTTGGGTCGGCTGGCGTCGCGGTGACGGCGCCCGCATGTCGGCAACCGATTCGGTGCGGGAGGATCCCGCACCGAATCGGTTGCCGTACGGAAGAGCGCTGACGCGAAAGCCATCGAGTTCCGGGGCGCGCGCCTGGTTCAGGGGACGGTGATCGCCCGTAGCTCGTCCGGTCGGTGGATGGTCACCACGCCGCGGTTCGTCGAGATGATCCCGCTGTCCCGCAAGCGCTTGAGCGCGCGGACCACTGATTCCCTGGACACGCCGAGGAGATCGCCGAAGGCCTCTTGGGAGCCGATGCTGATGCGCGCCCCCTGCCCACCGACGCGGGAGTGTTCCTCCGCCTGGCTGAGGAGCATTTGCGCCACCCTGGTGAACGCGTCGGCCTGCTGGCCGACCAGATTGCGATCTGATTCCCGGAGTCGCTCGGAGACGACGGTGCACAACACCCGCAGGATGCGTGGGCTGTGGGTGAGCAGGGCGTCGAAGTCGCTGCCGCCGATGATCAGGGCATGCACCTGGGTGTCGGCCTGCACGCTCGCCGATCGTTCTCCGTCGTTGAGCAGCGCCTGCTCCCCGATGATGTCGCCTGCCCACCGCTGTGCGATGGTCCGCGACCGGTCGACGGCCAACACGTTGACACGCCCGCGTTGAAGCACGGCCGCCCAACGCCCGATGTCGGTGGCCTGGATCAGAATGTCACCTCTGGCGTAGCTGCGCCGCCTGCCCACGCCGATCAGTGCGACGCGCTCGGCATCGGTCAACCTGCGCCAGAAGCTGCCGATTCGATGGTCGCGGGTGACCGCAGCGGCCGGGGGGATGGCATCCACGCGCTTTACCCCAATCCTAGACCAGCAAGGCGTATGGTGTATCGCCGCGCCGGGCGGAGCCGTAACAGTGCGGTCAGAATCTCTTGAGGGTGTACAAAGCGGTTCCGTTGGCGTCGTAGACGGTGGCCTGGTCGGTGGAGTTGAACCGGACTCGGTAGCTCGACTGGTTGGGCCGCTGCGTCACGCGGAGCGTATACCTGCCCTCGGCGTCCGGCTGGTTGGAGATCACGCAGGTCATCGGGCCGCCGATGTCCAGCGGTTGTCCGTTGGCGTAGAAGAACCCCTCGCATGGACCGCCGTTGCCGGTGAAGGACTTCAGGCCTTGGTCATCGGAGGAAGTCCACTGGCCCAGGATGATGCTGGGGTCACGGAGACCGCCTGCCTGGGCATTTCCGCCACCCGGCGCCGCCGCCGTCGTGGTGCCGGGTGCTGTGGTCGTCGTCGAGGACGCGGCGGGCGCCGGTTCGGTGTGTCCCGACGCGGTTGTACTGGCCCGGGATCGCGCGTCCGCCAGGTGCGTCACGCCATACCCGCCACCGCCGAGCAGCAGGACGGCCAACAGGGTGACCAGAAACGGGTGCGCGGCAGTGAACTTCCTGACCTTCTGGACGAACGTCGCATTCTCGATCTTCGTCAGGTCCCGCCCGGCGTTGTCACCGTGCACCACTTGGTCGCCGCCGACGAAGGACCCCGCCACGTTCACGCCCGACCCGACCGGGTGCGGGTCCCGACGCTGCACGACGGCGGGCTCGCGGCTCGCGACCGTCCGCGCGGTCGCGTCGTCGCCGGGGATGGATAGCCACGCCGTCGCGGTCGTCTCCTTCGCTCGCACTACGGTGCGCTGGTGGGAGTCGGGGCTGATCGCGCCGTAGCCGTGCCTGATGATTCCCTGGTAAAGAACGTCGGAGACCAATATGACGCACCTGCGGCGGGTTGCCCGCGCGGCCTCGCGGAGGGCATCGGAGTCCAACAGCCTGAAGACGTGGTTGACGTCCGAGCCGACGTACCCCCGGCCGTCATCCTTGATCTCGCCCGCGTGCACCGCGACCCGCGCTCGGAGCAACCACCCGGATTGCAGCGCGGGAGTGTTCGCGATCCCGTTGGCGAACGACGTCAGCACCGAGTCCAAGAGCAGCACCTTCGACACCTCGACGGGGACGATGACCATCACCCCGTCGCCCCGGTCTTCGTGGTGGCAGAGACCCCACTCGACTCCTGAACCTGTGAAGGCGTTCTCCAACAGTTCGTACATCTGCGTCCTGGCGGCGACCTTCTCCGGGTCGACCAGGGTGCTGGACGAAACCAGGTCCACGGCGAGAATGGTCGCCGGGAATGGGTACTCGCTCACGTCGCCGCCCTTCACTCCGAGGCGTGGCTGGTGCACCCCCATCGAGACGATGCAACACCCGTCGGCCTGCGCCGCGCCAACTGCTGTGCGTCACGTGACGCACTCGGGCCCTCCTGTGCCCCCTCGGTGCGACTCGAACGCACATCGGGCGGATCTTGAGTCGCCGGTGTTTTGAGTTGCGCGAGGGTGCGTTCGACGGGCAGGCGGGCGGCGTCGAAGCTGGGTCCACGGGTGGTTCCGAGGCGGGCGATGTGCGGTGTGATGCCGTGGGCGCCGATGTTCTCGGCGGCGATCAGGTGGTTGACGTCGACTGTCAGAACGATTCCTCGACGGCGGTGATCCCCGTCGAGCTGCCCAGCCTCAGCGCGTGGGTGCTGCCCTTGTTCGAGGAGTCGGTGGGCTCGACGCAGTGTGGGCACCCCGTTCGGTGTCCTCCGAGCGCCCGGTGTCGTAGAGGCCAGGTGTTGGCCGGTGGCTGTGGTGGCGACTCGCTGCCCCCGATGTTCCTTGTCATGGTCGTGAAATGACCGAGTCCTTTTCACCCTGTGGTCTAGTATTCCTGACAGTATTTTGAAGCCTCTGTCGAGCAGGACATCTCCGTCGATTCCTCTGCTGTCAGGGGCATCGTCATGCGCGTGACGCCACACATTTCAGATGGGTCGCCAGGGTGGAGACACCCGTGGACGGCAATTCCGTGAGTGACGGTCCGGAGCGGAACTCCGTTGAGTCCGCGGAGATCGCTCTGACTATTCGACCGGTCGGAAAGCCGGGGCCGGGAGTTCCACTGCTTCGACGCGGACGGGCAGCGTCCCGCCGAGTTGGCCGTGACGCTGGAGTGGGGTGGCTCCGTGGTCGACGTCGTCGTCCGGGGCAATGAGCACCGGACCGTCCGCGCCGACGACCACGACCCGCTGCGCCCGCAGTTGATCACCCTTCGGTACGCCGACAGGGTGTGTCGCACCCTGCGGGCGGTGCAGGCTTTTGTTCCCCGCGCCTGGCGGACGCACCGCTTCGACCCGCGCCGTCGACTGCGGCATCCGAGCCGGTCCGCGACAGTGCTCGGCAGATGACCTACCTCCTGCTCGATTCCACGGGCCCCTGGGTGTCGCTTGATCCGCGACTCCGCTTGGCGCCTGCCGCTCATCCGAGGCCACGACCGGGCACCCCGGCGAAATCCCGGATTCCCAGTCGACCCACCCGAGCAGCACCGCGAAGTCCCGGCCTCGACCCCACGGCCTAGGATTGCCGCTCGTGCCCAGCCAGAAAGCCCCGCGCCCCACCGTCCCCCCCGGCCTCGTCGTCGTCGACAAGGCCCCCGGTATGACCTCCCACGACGTCGTCGCCAGGGTGCGCCGGATCGTGGGCACGCGGAAGGTCGGGCACGCCGGGACCCTCGACCCGATGGCGACCGGCATCCTGGTGCTCGGCGTCGAGCGGGCCACCAAGCTCCTGGGGCACCTGGCCCTCGACCGCAAGGTCTACCTGGCGACCATCCGCCTGGGCCAGGCCACCACCACCGACGACGCCGAGGGGGAGCCCACCACCGGCGCCGACCCCGGCGGCGTGACCGACGAGGCCATCGCCGCGGGGATCGCCGAGTTGACCGGCGAGATCATGCAGGTGCCCAGTTCGGTCAGCGCCGTCAAGATCGACGGCAAGCGCGCCTACGCCAGGGTCCGCGCGGGGGAGGACGTGGAGATCCCCGCCCGGCCGGTGACCGTGTTCCGGTTCGACCTGCTCGGCACCACCCGCACCGACACCTCCCTCGACCTCGACGTGATGGTCGACTGCTCCTCCGGGACCTACGTGCGCGCGCTGGCCCGCGACCTCGGTGCCGCCCTCGGGGTCGGCGGGCACCTCGCGGCGCTGCGGCGCACCCGCGTCGGCCCCTTCGACCTGCGGGTCTGCCGGACGCTGGAGCAGTTGGAGCAGGACCCGGCGCTGTCGCTGGACATGGACGCGGCCGTGGCGACCGCCTTCCCGCGCCGCGACCTCGACCGGGTGGAAGCCCAGGCCCTCGCGCACGGCAAGCGGTTGCCCGCGGCCGGGATCGACGGCACCTACGGGATCTTCGACCCCGCCGGGAAGGCCGTGGCGCTCGGTGTGGACGAGGGGCGGTCGGCCAGGGCGCTGGTCGTGCTGAACGTGCCGTGACCCACCGCCCGGGCGGCGGCGAACCGTATTAGGGTTGTCCGCGTGCAGCGTTGGCGCGGGCTCGCGGACCTCCCCGGTGGCTGGGGTCGCTGTGTGGCGACCATCGGCGTGTTCGACGGCGTCCACCTCGGACACCAGGCCCTGATCGGGCGGGCGGTGACCCTCGCCGCGGAGCGCGACCTGCCCAGCGTGGTCGTCACCTTCGACCCGCACCCGGCGGAGGTCGTGCGCCCCGGCAGCCACCCGGCCCAGCTGACCACCCTGCGCCGCAAGGCCGAGCTGGTCGAGGGCCTCGGCGTGGACGTGTTCTGCGTGCTGCCGTTCACCCCGGAGCTGTCGAAGCTGCCCGCCGACGAGTTCGTGCACGAGATGCTGGTGGAGCGGCTGCACGTCTCGGCCGTGGTGGTGGGGGAGAACTTCACCTTCGGCAACCGCGCGCAGGGCACCGTGCAGATGCTGGCCACCCTCGGGCAGCGGTTCGGGTTCAGCACCGAGGGCGCCGCCCTGGTCACCGCGGAGAGCGCCGGTGGCCTCACCTTCTCCTCCACCTACATCCGCGCCTGCATCGACGCCGGGGACGTGCGGGCCGCCGCCGCGGCGCTGGGGCGCCCGCACCGGTTGGAGGGCATCGTCGTGCGCGGTGACGGCCGGGGGCACGAGCTGGGCTTCCCGACCGCGAACCTGTCGGTGCCGCGCTTCGCCGCCGTGCCCGCCGACGGGGTCTACGCCTGCCGGTTCACCCTGCTCAACGCCCCCGACCGGGCCCCGCTGGTGGCGGCGACCTCGGTGGGGACGAACCCGACGTTCTCCGGGCGGGAGCGGCGGGTGGAGGCGTTCGTGCTGGACGTGACCGAGGACTTCTACGGGCAGCGGGTGGCCGTCGACTTCGTCGAGCGGCTGCGCGGGATGGAGAAGTACCCCTCCTCCGAGGCGCTGGTCGAGCAGATGCACCTCGACGTGGCCGACACGCGCGCGCTCCTGGGCTGAGGACCTCCTGGTCGGTTCCGCCCCGGTTCCGCTCCTGGCCTGGCAAGATACCCCCCGCGAGGTTCGCGCACGGGGCGGGAGCATCAGGGGAGAGGCGCAGGTGGAGGACCACAAAATCGTCCAACGCAACATCGCCCTGCAGCGGGAGTGGTACGGGGAGCCGCTCGGCGACCGGGTGCGCAGGCTGGTGGTGGCGTTCGACGTGTCCCAGGCCAACCTCGCCGACGTCCTGGGCATCAGCGCGCCGATGCTGAGCCAGGTGATGAGCGGTCGCCGGGCCAAGATCGGCAACCCGGCGGTGCTGGCCAGGCTGATCATGCTGGAGCGCAAGGTGCTGACCCCCGAGGTGGCCTCCGGCAGGCGCGAGGCGCTGCAACGGGCGCTGGAGGACGTGCGCAACTCGAAACCGTCGGTGACCAGGGACAACCTGCCGGTCGACATCGGCCGCAGCGCGATCATGGCGCTGCGCCGGATCGCCTCCCCGGACGACCTGACCGAGGCCGCCGGGATGCTCGACGACCGGTTCCCGGAGCTGGCCGACCTGCTGCGCCGGGCGGGCAAGCGGGCGTGACCCGGCTGTTCTCCGCGTTCCCCCTGCCCGACGCCATCGGCGACCACTTGGCCGCCCACCTGCGGGTCCGCCCGCCGCTGCGGGCCGTCTCGCGGGAGCAGTGGCACGTCACCGTCGGTTATTACGGTGCGGACGACCCCGAGGCCCGGCTACGCTCACTGCGCGACCGGGTCACCGGCCTGGCCGCACCCGAACTCCGGCTGAACGGTTCCGGGACCTTCAGCGCCGTGGCGCTGCTGGTGGTCGAGGACCGCACGCCGAACCTCGCCGCGATCGCCGAGGCCGCCGAGGCGTCCGCGGGCGGGCACCCCGAGTACTCCCCGCACGTCACCGTCGCCCGCTGGTCGCGGGAGGACGGCGGTGGGCCCGGAAAGGCGCTCGCCGCGGAACTGGCCGGTTACCGCGGCCCGTGGTGGACGCCGTCCGAGCTGGTGCTCTACGCCAGCGAGGGCGGTCGGTACACGCCCCTCGACCAGGTGCGACTGCGTGCCACCGGCTGAGCCTGTGAGCACCTGCTAACCTTGGTGATTGGGTCCGGCTGTGGTCCGTGGCGGCCGGTACCGACTCACCCGGGGGCGGGACGACCCGGTCCGGGCCGCACGGCACATCCAGAACCAGGAGATCCACGAGTGGCACTGACCACCGACCAGAAGAAGACGATCCTCACCGAGTACGGCGTGCACGACTCGGACACCGGATCGCCCGAGGCCCAGATCGCGCTGCTCACCAAGCGGATCAAGGACCTCACCGAGCACCTCAAGGAGCACAAGCACGACCACCACTCGCGTCGTGGTCTGCTGCTCCTGGTCGGCCGCCGCAGGCGGCTGCTCAACTACCTGACCAAGGTGGACATCGAGCGCTACCGGTCGCTGATCTCGCGGCTCGGCCTGCGCCGATAGCTCGACCCCGGGGGGAGGAACCGGTTTCGGTCCCTCCCCCCGGGTTGTTCACCCACCCGGGTGGACACTCGCACCGAAGACGAGAACAAAGACGACAAGGGCGAAGCACGCTGCGCGCCACGGGACCAGTTCGCCGGTCCTCGGTAGTGGTCTCCGGGACGGCCCCGGTACCCCGCGGAACAACTCCGCGCGGTGCCGAGGGGCCCGAGGACTTCGATCGAAGACCGGCCTCGTCCGAACCGCGACCCCGTGCTCGGGTGGTTTGCGCGCCCTTAGACGAGGAGTACCGCTACATGTCAGAAAACACCGTGCACGAGTCGACCGCTGTCATCGACAACGGCAAGTACGGCTCGCGCACCATCCGATTCGAGACCGGGCGCCTGGCCCGGCAGGCCGCGGGAAGCGTCGTGGCCTACCTCGACGAGGAGACCATGCTGCTCTCGGCGACCACCGCCTCGAAGCAGCCGAAGGAGCACTTCGACTTCTTCCCCCTGACGGTGGACGTCGAGGAGCGCATGTACTCGGTGGGCCGCATCCCCGGCGCGTTCTTCCGCCGCGAGGGCCGCCCGTCCACGGACGCGATCCTCACCTGCCGCCTGATCGACCGCCCGCTGCGCCCGTCCTTCGTGGACGGCCTGCGCAACGAGATCCAGGTCGTCATCACGGTCCAGTCGCTCAACCCGCAGGACCTCTACGACGTGGTCGCGATCAACGCCGCGTCCGCCTCCACCCAGCTCGCCGGGCTGCCCTTCTCGGGCCCCATCGGCGCCGTCCGGGTCGCCCTCGTCGAGGGCCAGTGGATCGCCTTCCCGACCCACGAGCAGCTCACCACCGCGGTGTTCGACATGGTCGTCGCCGGTCGCGTCGTCGCCGACGACGTCGCCATCATGATGGTCGAGGCCGAGGCCACCGAGAACGTCACCGACCTCATCGCCGCCGGTGCCCAGGCGCCGACCGAGGAGATCGTCGCCGCGGGCCTCGAGGCGTCGAAGCCGTTCATCAAGCTCCTCTGCGACGCGCAGGCCGAGCTGGCCTCGCACGCCGCCAAGGCCACCCGCGACTACCCCACGTACCCGGCCTACCAGCCGGACGCGCTGGAGGCCGTCACCGCCGCCGTCTCCGACGAGCTGGCGAAGGCGCTGACCATCGGCGACAAGCAGGAGCGCGAGTCCAAGCTCGACGAGATCAAGGCCGACACGCTGGTCAAGGTCGGCGCGGTCGAGGGCGGTGCCTTCGAGGGTCGCGAGAAGGAGATCGGCGCGGCGTTCCGCTCGCTGAACAAGAAGCTGGTCCGCCAGCGCATCCTGCGCGACAAGGTGCGCATCGACGGCCGCGGCCTGACCGACATCCGGTCGCTGTCGGCCGAGGTCGCGCTCATCCCGCGCGCGCACGGCTCGGCCCTGTTCGAGCGCGGCGAGACCCAGATCCTGGGTGTCACCACGCTGAACATGCTCCGCCTCGAGCAGCAGATCGACTCGCTGTCGCCGGAGACGCACAAGCGCTACATGCACCACTACAACTTCCCGCCGTTCTCCACCGGCGAGACCGGCCGCGTCGGCTCGCCCAAGCGGCGCGAGATCGGCCACGGCGCGCTCGCCGAGCGGGCCCTGGTGCCGGTGCTGCCCAAGCGCGACGAGTTCCCCTACGCGATCCGCCAGGTCTCCGAGGCGCTCAGCTCCAACGGCTCCACCTCGATGGGCTCGGTCTGCGCCTCGACCATGTCGCTGCTCAACGCCGGTGTGCCGCTCAAGGCGCCGGTCTCCGGCATCGCCATGGGCCTGGTCTCCGACGAGGTCGACGGCAAGACCGAGTACGTCGCGCTGACCGACATCCTCGGTGCCGAGGACGCCTTCGGCGACATGGACTTCAAGGTCGCGGGCACCAAGGAGTTCGTCACCGCGCTCCAGCTCGACACCAAGCTCGACGGCATCCCGTCGGACGTGCTCGCCCAGGCCCTCGGCCAGGCGCGCGACGCCCGCTACACCATCCTGGAGGTCATGGCCGAGGCCATCGACCGCCCGGACGAGATGAGCCCGTACTCCCCGCGGGTCACCTCGGTGAAGATCCCGGTCGACAAGATCGGCGAGGTCATCGGCCCGAAGGGCAAGATGATCAACTCCATCACCGAGCAGACCGGTGCCGACATCTCCATCGAGGACGACGGCACGATCTACGTCGGTGCCGCGGACGGTCCGTCCGCCGAGGCCGCGATCGACCTGATCAACGCCATCGCCAACCCGCAGTTGCCCAAGGTCGGCGAGCGGTTCCTGGGCACGGTCGTCAAGACCGCCGCCTTCGGCGCCTTCGTCTCCCTGCTCCCGGGCAAGGACGGCCTGATCCACATCTCCAAGCTGGGCGCGGGCAAGCGCGTCAACAAGGTGGAGGACGTCGTCAACGTGGGCGACAAGCTCCGCGTGGAGATCGCCGACATCGACCAGCGCGGCAAGATCAGCCTGGTCCTGGTCACCGAGGAAGCCGCGGCCCCGGCCGACGGCGACGCGCCGGTGACCGAGGACGCCACCTCCGAGGCGGCCAACGCCTAGTGGCAACCGGCTCCACCGCGACCGCGGGCGCTTCCGGCGCCCGCGGTCGCGGTACCTCCCGCATCTCCTCCCGCACCCCGGGGCACCTGCAGAAGCCGGGCAGCACCGTGGTGCTGGAGCGCTCCGCCGACGCCGAGGTACGCCGCACGCTGCTGCCCGGCGGCCTGCGGGTGATCACCGAGCGCGTGCCCGGCGTGCGCTCGGCCTCGGTCGGCATCTGGGTCGGCGTCGGTTCGCGCGACGAGGCCCCGCCCGTCGCCGGTGCCGCGCACTACCTGGAGCACCTGCTGTTCAAGGGCACGGCGAAGCGGTCCGCGGCGGCCATCGCCGAGGAGATCGATGCCGTGGGCGGTGAGCTGAACGCGTTCACCGCCAAGGAGCACACCTGCTACTACGCGCACGTCATCGACGAGGACCTGCCGCTGGCGCTGGACCTGGTGTCCGACGTGGTCTTCGACGCGATCTGCGCCGAGTCGGACGTGGAGACCGAGCGCGGGGTGGTCCTCGAAGAGATCGCCATGCGCGACGACGACCCCGAGGACCTGCTGCACGACGCGTTCTGCGAGGCCCTGATGCCGGGGCACGCGCTCGGCCGCCCGGTGCTGGGCTCCGAGGAGTCGATCACCGGCATGAGCCGCACCGCGCTCAACGGCTTCTACCGCCGCCGCTACACCATGCCGAAGATGGTCCTGGCCGTGGCGGGCAACGTCAGCCACCGCCAGGTGCTCGCCCTGGCGCGCAAGGCGCTCGGCGACCGCCTCACCGGCGACCGCGCCCCGGCCGCGCCCAGGGTGGGCCGCGCCCGCTTCGGCAGCGCGCCCGAACTGGTGCTGCACACCGACGACACCGAGCAGGCGCACATGATGCTCGGCGTCCGCGCCCTCGACCGGCACGACGAGCGCCGCTTCACCCTCAACGTGCTCAACGCCGCCCTGGGCGGTGGCATGAGCTCCCGGCTGTTCCAGGAGGTCCGCGAGCGCCGGGGCCTGGCCTACCAGGTGTACTCGTCGGTCGCCTCCTACGCCGACTCCGGGCACCTGTCGGTCTACACCGGCTGCCAGCCCGACCGCCTGGGCGAGGTCGCCGGGGTGGTCCGCGAGGTCCTCGCCGACGTCGCCGCGAACGGCCTGTCCGACGCCGAGGTGGCCCGCGGCAAGGGCCAGTTGCGCGGCGGTCTGGTGCTGGGCCTGGAGGACACCAGCTCCCGCATGTCGCGCATCGGCAAGGGCGAACTCGCCTACGCCGACTACCTGACGGTGGAGCAGACCCTGGAGCGCATCGCCGCCGTCACCGCCGAGGACGTCGCCGTCCTCGCCAAGGACCTGCTGACCCGCCCGCTCGCCGCGGCCGTGGTCGGCCCGTACGACCACATCGACGACGTCCCGGTCCGACTGAGGTGAACCAATGACGACCCCCACCCCCCGCTCCGCGGACAACCCCGTCCGCGTCGGCGTGCTCGGCGCCCGCGGCCGCATGGGCGCGGAGGTCGTCAGAGCCGTGGAAGCGGCCCCGGACCTGCGGGTCGTGGCCGCCGTCGACGCGGGCGACCCGCTGTCCGCGGTCGCCGACGCCGGTGCCGAGGTGGTCGTCGACTTCACCCACCCCGACGTCGTCATGGACAACCTGCGCTTCTGCCTCGACCACGACATCCACGCGGTCGTCGGCACCAGCGGCTTCGACGACGCCAAGGTCGCCACCCTGCGCGAGTGGCTGGAACCCAAGCCGGACCTGGGTGTCCTCCTCGCCCCCAACTTCGCCCTGGGCGCCGTGCTGTCGATGCGCTTCGCCCAGCTCGCGGCCAAGTACTACGACACGGTCGAGATCATCGAACTGCACCACAACCGCAAGGCCGATGCCCCCAGCGGCACCGCGGCCCACACCGCCCGCCTCGTCGCCGAAGCCCGCGCGGCAGCGGGTCTCACCGAGATCCCCGACGCCACCACCGCCGAGGTGGACGGCGCCCGGGGTGCCCTGGTCGACGACATCCGAGTCCACTCGGTCCGCCTGCGGGGCCTGGTCGCCCACCAGGAAGTCCTCTTCGGAGGGACCGGCGAGACCCTGACCATCCGCCACGACTCGCTGGACCGCACCAGCTTCATGCCGGGTGTGGTGCACGCCGTGCGGGCGATCCCGGACCGGCCCGGCCTGACCGTCGGCCTGGAAAACCTCCTGGACCTCTGACCGGCCCGACCAGCGGCGATCCGCCGCCCGGCGGCCCGTACGATCGCGGCGTGTCCCCCAGAACCGTCTCGATCATCCTCACCGCCGTCCTGGTCGTGTACTTCGTCCTGCTCGGCGGTCGGGCGGTCGCGCTGTTCCAGGACGGTTCCCCCATCGCGGTCGCCCTCGGGGTCGGCGTCCTCCTGCTGCCCCTGGTCGGCGCCTGGATCGCCTACGCCACCCTCCGCTTCGGGATGCGCACGTCGGTCCTGGCCAAGCGCCTCGCCGCCGAGGGTGGCCTGCCGGACACCTCCGACCTGCCCCGCACGCCCTCCGGCCGGGTCGACCGCGGTGCCGCCGACGCCTGGTTCGAGGAGCACCGCGCCGAGGTCGAGTCCACCCCGGACGACTGGCGGTCCTGGTACCGCCTGGCCGTGGCCTACGACGTCGCGGGCGACCGGTCCCGGGCCAGGGACGCGATGCGCAAAGCCCTCGAACTGGCAGGTGTGTGACCGACCGTGAGCACCTACGTCCTCGTCCACGGCGCGAGTTCCGACAGCACCTACTGGTACCGCGTCACCCCGCTGCTCCAAGCGCTCGGGCACGAGGTGATCACCCCCGACCTCCCGGTGGCCGACCCGACCGCCGGGCTCGCCGAGTACACCGACGCCATCGTGGACGCGGTCGGCGACCGCCCCGGCGTGATCCTGGTGGCCCACTCGATGGCGGCGTACTCCGCCCCGCCTGCCTGCGAGCGGATCGCGGTGGACCTGCTGGTCCTCGTGGCCGCCATGACCCCGAAGCCGGGGGAGGCGGCGGGGGACTGGTGGGAGGCCACCGGTCAGGTCGAGGCCCAGCGCGCGCAGGACCTGCGCGACGGGCGCGACCCCGACGCGCCGTTCGACCCCCTGGTGACTTTCCTGCACGACGTGCCGCCGGAGGACCTGGACGAGGTGCTGGCCCAGCCGGTCCCGGTCCAGTCCGACCGGCCCTTCGCCGACCCGTGGCCCGCCGAGGCGTGGCCGCCGGTGCCGACCCGGTTCCTGCTGTGCCGCGACGACCGGCTGTTCCCGGCCGACTTCCAGCGGCGCATCGTGCCCGAGCGGCTGGGCATCACCCCGGACGAGATGGACGGCGACCACCTGCCCGCGTTCTCCCGCCCGGCCGAACTCGTGGAGTGGTTGGAGCACTACCGGACCACGGTTGTCGGTGCCGCTCGCTAGCCTCGCCCGGTGACCGCGTTCGCCCCGCACCTGGATACCCGCCTGTTCCCGGCCTTCGGCTTGCCGAGGGGTCTGCCCGCCCCGGCCCGCGCCTCCGGGTGACGGGCAACCGAGCGAGAGGAATCCCCGCATGACCACCGAGCCGCACGTCGAGAGCCGCACCGAGCAGCCCTACGCGAGCATCCGCACCACCGCCCCGCTCACCGAGTGGGGACGGGTCAACGCCCTGGTGCCTGAGGTGCTGGACTGGCTCACCGCGCGCGGGACCACCCCGGTGGGGGCGCCGTTCTACCGCTACCACGCCGTCGACCCCACCGGCCTGATCGACGTGGAGGTCGGCTGGCCGGTCCGGGAGCCGGTCGAGGGGGACGGGCGGGTGGCCGCCGGGGTGCGGCCCGCGGGCGACTACGCGGTGCTCGACCACCTCGGCGACCCGGACCGGATCCGGGAGACCTTCGCCGCCCTGGACGACTGGTCGGCGCGCACCGGAACCGGTTTCGCCGTCCGGGACGGAGTGTGGGCGGGGCGTTTCGAGACTTATCTCACCCACCCCGACGAGGTCGCTGACCTGGGCGAATGGCGTACCGAGGTGGCGTACCTGCTCTCGACCGAGTGATCGAGTCGACTGTTCCCAGTGGGGCACGAGCTGCCTGCCCTAGCATGATCGGCGTCACTGCCGACACCACAGGTCGCTTTTCCCTCGAAGGTGGACAAGTGAACGCCAACGAAACCCTGGTGGACCCCGACGGTCTGTACGACTCGACGGGCGTCTGCCTCTGCCCCGCCTACGCCCGCGTGCCGGGCAGGCGGGAGTTGCACGACATCGGAGCCCCGGGGTGCGCCCACGGTCCCGCCGACCGGTCCGACCCGGACGGCGAATAGCCCACAACCGAGTTGGGCGACAAGGAGTAACCGGCTCACACCCAGAACATCGACGAAGACCGGCGAGCGGGGGCTCGCCGGTCTTCGTCGCTTCCGGTCACCACCGGGGCGGTTCCTGCCGACCACGTGAAACCGGTCGGGTCCGCGACCTCGTGGTTGTCGGTGCCCGGGTGCACCATGGGGCCATGTGTCGCAGCATCAAGACCCTGAGGCCCCCGTTCGTCGAGGAGGCGGGCGACGACGACGTCCGCGCCGCGGCGTTGCAGTACGTGCGCAAGATCTCCGGTTTCCGGGCACCGGCCGCGCACAACGCGGCGGCCTTCGAGGCGGCGGTGGACGCCGTCGCGGCGGCCACCGCGGACCTGTTGGACCAACTGGTCGTCAAGGGCCGGTAGGAGTCCGGCGCGTGGACCGGTTCGCGGGTGCCCGCCACCCGCGAACCGGTTCGCCGCCGTGAGCGGGGAAGGGGACGCACGTGGCGAGCAGGTGGCGGCGCAGCAGCTTCAGCGGGGACAGCGGCAACTGCGCGGAGGTCGCCCTCGGCCCCCGCGTCGGCGTCCGCGACTCGAAGAGCCAGGGCGCGGAACTGTGGTTCCCCGGCGGCGCCTGGGCGGCGTTGCGCGGCCTGCTCCTAGAGGAACCAGCCCGCGAACAGCGCCGGTGAGGCCGCCAGCAGGCTGAACCGGATGAACCGGCCCACCAGCCCGGCCCCGACGAACGTGCTCAACCGCATCCGCACCAGTCCCGCCAGCACCACGGTCGCCATGTACGGCGGCAGCCCCACCACGGAGCTGACGCTGTAGGTGCCCAGCATCCAGTGCGGGTGCTCCTCGCACTTGGCCCGCACGGTCTCCACCCACGCCCGCACCCGCTTGGTGCGCAGCTCCCACCGGGCCCGCCGCGCGGTCAGCGGCCTGGGCCGCCGGTGCAGGAACGCGGGCAGGTGGATCGACCCCCGCCCGGCGTAGTAGTACAGCAGCTTGCCCCCGACCTGCCCCACCGCCACCGCGGCGCCGAGGAGCAGGCAGGAGATCTGCGGTTGCTGCGTGGCCAGCCCGATCACGAACAGCTCGATGCTGACGAACGGGACCACGGCGGACCCGAAGGCGATGCCCAGGGTGAGGCACAGCCAGGGCAGCAGCACGCGGACCCCCTTCCGTCGGACCGGCCGTCGACGGTACCCGACTCCACCACGGGGACGCCCGGACCGGCGGGCCCGTTCCACCGGGCCCGGCATCGATCCCCGCGCGTCAGCCCGGCGCCGTCACTCCGGCAGCGGGCCCAGCAGGAACTCCCCGGCCGAGCCCTGGCTGTCGTCGAAGTAGAACTCGCGGATCGCCGACAGCAGCTCGGCCGTGCCGATGTAGCCGTCCTCGTCGGTGTCGAGCCGCCGGTGGATGTCGCGCCCGGTCGCGTCCGGCAGCGCCATCAGGCCCCGGGTCCAGCGCACCTCGTCCTCGGCGGACAACCGGCCGTCGCCGTCGGTGTCGGCGATGGCCATCAGCGCGTCGAGGAAGGGCACGTAGACGCGGTCGAAGTTCTCCGGTGTCTCCAGCAGGCCCGCCGTGAACGCCCGCTTGTACTCGCCCAGGTCGATCCGGCCGTCGCCGTCGGTGTCGGCCGCGGCGGCCAGGTGCTGCCAGAGCCCGCGCATGATTTCGCGCAGCCTGCGCAGCCCCGGGTCGGTGTCGGGGAGGCCGTACTCGGCGCCCAGGTTGGCGCAGGCCCGCTCGAAGTCCGCGGCGTCCACCAACCCGTCCCGGTCGAGGTCGTAGGTCTGGAACCGACGCGTCAACTTGCGGTCCAGGAACGACGACATCGCAGCGGTCCTCTCCCCGTCGGGTGCACGAACGACGTCGAGTCAACCACGGGTCGAGAGCGCTGTGGGGTCGGGTGTGGACGGCCCCGGAAAAAATATCGGGAAGATCCCCGACGGCGGTGTCGAGAACCCGCACCCGGCTCCGTCCCCGGGGTGTGAGCGACCAGAATGGGGTCGCACCAGTACCGAGGAGACATCCACCATGGCCAAGTACCTGCTGCTCAAGCACTACCGCGGCGCCCCGTCCGCGGTCAACGACGTGCCCATGGCCCAGTGGACGCCGGAGGAGATCTCGGCCCACGTGCAGTACATGAACGACTTCGCCGCCCGGCTGGAGGGCACCGGCGAGTTCGTCGACAGCCAGGCACTCGCCCCCGAGGGGACGTTCGTCCGGTACGACGGCGAGGGGCGCCCGCCGGTCACCGACGGCCCGTTCGCCGAGACCAAGGACCTCATCGCCGGGTGGATGGTGATCGACGTCGACAGCCACGAGCGGGCCGTCGAGCTGGCCGGGGAACTGTCGGCCGCCCCCGGGAAGGACGGCAAGCCGATCCACGAGTGGCTGGAGCTGCGCCCGTTCCTCACCGCGTCGCACACCATCACCGAGTGAGTCCGCCGGTGACCGGGGCACTGCTGCGGGGTCTGACCCCGGGCGTGCTCGGCGTCCTCGTCCGCCGTGGGGCCCCCTTCGCGGCGGCCGAGGACGCCGTGCAGGACGCGCTGGTGGAGGCGCTGCGCACCTGGCCGGACGACCCGCCGCGCGACCCGAAGGGCTGGCTGGTCACCGTGGCCTGGCGCCGGTTCCTCGACGCCACCCGGGCCGAGGCCGCCCGCCGCAGGCGCGAGGACCTCGTCGACGGGCAACCGGCCCCGGGTCCGGCGCCCGCGGTGGACGACACGCTCCAGCTGTACTTCCTGTGCGCCCACCCGTCGCTGACCCCGTCGTCGGCGGTCGCGCTCACCCTGCGCGCCGTCGGCGGGCTGACCACCCGCCAGATCGCCCAGGCCTACCTGGTGCCGGAGGCGACCATGGCCCAGCGCATCAGCCGGGCCAAGCGCACGGTCTCCGCCGTGCGCTTCGACCAGCCCGGCGACGTCGCCACGGTCCTGCGCGTGCTCTACCTGGTCTTCAACGAGGGCTACTCCGGCGACGTCGACCTGGCCGCCGAGGCCATCCGGCTCACCCGGCAGCTCGCCGCCTCGATCGACCACCCCGAGGTGGCCGGGCTGCTCGCCCTCATGCTCCTGCACCACGCCCGCCGCGCCACCCGCACCGCCCCCGACGACAGCCTGGTCCCCCTCGCCGAACAGGACCGCACCCGCTGGGACACCGACGCCATCACCGAGGGCGTCGGTGTCCTGCAAGCGGCCCTCGCCCGCGACCGCCTGGGCGAGTTCCAAGCCCAAGCCGCCATCGCGGCCCTGCACGCCGACGCCCCCACCGCCGAGGAAACCGACTGGGTCCAGATCGTCGAGTGGTACGACGAACTGGCGGGCCTGACCGACAGCCCGATCGTCCGCCTCAACCGCGCGGTCGCCATCGGCGAAGCCGACGGCCCACGCGCGGGCCTGGCCGCCCTGGCACTCCTGGACGCCTCCCTGCCCCGCCACACCGCAGTGGCCGCCCACCTCCACGAACGCGACGGCGACCTGGACACGGCGGCCCGCCTCTACGCCGAGGCCGCCCAGAAGGCCCCCGACCTCGCCGAACGCGACCACCTGACCCGCCAAGCCGCCCGCCTCAACACCCGCCACCGCTAGAGGATCCGCCCCAAGCCGCCACCCAACCACCCCAACCACCCCACCCGCCCACCCGGCGATCAGCCACCCGGAACCCCACCGCCGCAGCAACAACCGCCCACCCCAAAAACCGGCTGCTCAGCCGCCGACCATCCCGCCAACCGTCAGCCGGGTGGCCTGTCACCTGTAACCCACCGCGCGCAGCCGGCGACCACCCCGAAAACCGCCGGCCCGGTGACCGAATGCCCGGGTGGGTGGATGTGCTTGGGTGGGGGTAGCGATCATGTGCAAGCCTGCGTGGGCTGTGGGGCATCTCTTCAGCCCCACTCGGTCACACTGGGCGCATGATCGCTGTAGGGGCCCCGCCCGAGCAGATCCACCCACCCGGGCACCACCAACAATCGACCGGGCTTTAAACAACGGCACCGCCGAGCACGCCACGACGCTCAGGCCAGTTCCAGCTCCAACGTCCCGGTCACCCGCACCTCGCGCAACGGCCGCCCACCCGCGTCCAATGTCCGCACAACCCCATCCGGTTCCCACCCGACCCGGCGGAAGAACCCCACCGAGGCCGCGTTGCGCTCCGGCACCCACGCGATCCCGCGCGTGCACCCCGCCTCCCGCAGCGCAGCCGCCGCGGTGGCGAGCAGCCTGCCCGCATGACCACGGCGCCCCCACCGCGGTTCCACCAGCAGCAGGCTCACCAGCGCGACCGTGGCCGCGTCCTCGACGGGCAGGTCGTTGGCGGCGGCGGATTCGGATTCGGGGGAGGGGCCGACCGAGCAGAAGCCGACGACCCACGGCCCCTCCAGGGCGACGAACACCGTGGCCGGGCCTTGGGCCATGGTCTGGCGCCACTGCTCGGCCGCCTCGGCCGGGTCCAGTCCGGCCAGGACGTCGGTGGGCAGCAGCGACTCGAAGGCCGTCTGCCAGGTCTGGACCTGGATGCGGGCGATCTCGTCGGCGTCCGCGGGGGTGGCGGGGCGGACCTGGGCATCGGCCATGCCGGGCAACCTATCGGGTGCCGGGTTGTCGGTGGTGGCCGGCAGCATCGTCCCGGTGATCGAAGCAACCCCCACCCTCTCGGCCGCGGCGGCCCGGCGGACGGCGCTGGCGGCGCAGGGCTTCGCCGACGCCCGCCCCGCGGGCCCGCCGACCCGGCGCCACCTGCAGAAGGCGCTGTCGCGCGTGCAGTTGCTCCAGCTCGACTCGGTCAACGTGGCCGTGCGGGCGCACTACATGCCCGTCTTCTCCCGGCTCGGCGCCTACGACCAGGACCTGGTCGACGAGGCGGCGTGGTCGCACTCGGCGCGCAGGCCCCGGTTGCTGGTGGAGTACTGGGCGCACGAGGCGAGCCTGATCCCCGCCGAGGACTGGCCGCTGTTCCGGTGGCGGATGCGGCGGTACGAGCAGCGCTACGCCCGGCACCTGGAGCGGATCCGCCGCGAGTCGCCCGGTTTGGTCGACGACGTGCTGGCCACCGTCGAGGAGCAGGGGCCGATCGGGGCGGGGACCCTGGAGGCGGCGCTGGGCGGGGCGGTGCCGAAGGTCAAGGGCGGGTGGTGGAACCGGTCCGACGTCAAGCACGTGTGCGAGTACCTCTTCGCCGTCGGCGAGTTGACCACCGGGACGCGCAAGGGCTTCCAGCGCCACTACGACCTGCCCGAGCGGGTCCTGCCGCCCGAGGTGCTGGCCCAGACCCCGGACGACGACGAGTGCGCCCGCCGCCTGACGCTGCGCGCGGCGCTGGCCCACGGGGTCGGCACGGAGAAGGACCTGCGGGACTACTACCGGCTCCAGCCCGCCCAGTCGCAGCGGGCGGTGGCCGAGTTGGTGGAGGACGGGCAGTTGGAGGCGGTGTCGGTCGAGGGGTGGCGGCACCCGGCCTACCGGCACCCGGCCGCCCGCGCGCCGCGCCGGGTCGAGGGGCGGGCGCTGCTGTGCCCGTTCGACCCGCTGATCTGGGAGCGCGCCCGCACCGAGCGGCTGTTCGGCTTCCACTACCGCATCGAGATCTACGTCCCGGAGCCCAAGCGCCTCTACGGCTACTACGTGTTCCCGTTCCTGCTCGACGGGGAAATCGTCGCCAGGGTGGACATCAAGGCCGACCGCGCCACGGGAACCCTCCGCGCGCAGGGTTCGTTCGCCGAGGACGGGGTCGACCGGACCAGGGTGGCCGCCGAACTCGCCGCGGAGTTGCGGCTGATGGCGGATTGGCTGGGGCTCGAACACCTGTGGGTCGGAGAGCGAGGTGACCTCGCCGACGCCCTCCGCAAGGCCGTCTGACATCACGGTGACACCATCACTTCCTCGACAGATGTCAGGAATGGTGTCATGGTGGTGTCATGGACCTGAGCCCGTACATCACCGCCCTGCGGGATGACCTGACCACCACCGCGTCCGCGGGGGACGAGACGACCCGCCGGGCCGCGGCGGTGCTCGCCGCGGCCGTCGAGCCCGCCGCCCGGCTGGCGATCATGAACGCGCTGGCCGACCTGGCCGCCGAGGTGACCGCCGAGTTGCCCGACCACGTGGTCGAGGTGCGGCTGGACGGCCGGGACGTGCGGGTGGCGGTCACCGGCACCGCCAAGCCGAGCACCGGGCAGCCCGGGTCCGAGCAGCCCAGGGCCGAGGAGGCCCCGCCCACGCCGCCGCCGTTCGGCGGCGCGGCGGGCGACATGAGCCGGATGACGCTGCGGCTGTTCGAGGAGCTCAAGGGCCGCGCCGAGCAGGCCGCCTCCACCCAGGGGGTGTCCCTCAACACCTTCGTGCAGCAGGCGTTGCAGGGCGCGCTCAGCGGCAAGGGCAAGGGATGGCACTCGCACCCCGGCACCCCCGCCGAGAAGCCGGACCCCGACGACGGCGAGGGCGGTTCCCGGGTGCGCGGGTGGTACGCGGGATGAGCGCGCGCAACGAGACCTTCACCGCGGGCGGCCCGGTGCACGTCGACGTCGGCACGGCGGCCGGGCGGATCGAGGTCCGGCTGACCGACGAGCCCGACGTGCACGTGGAGGTCCGGCACGCCCCGGAGAGCGCCACCCCGTGGTCGGAGGGCATCTCGCAGGTCATCGGCTGGATCAACGGCCAACTGGGTGACCAGGCCCCCACCGACACCGCCGCCGAGGCGGTCCGCCGGACCCGGGTCGACTTCACCGCGGGCAAGCTCACCGTCCGCTCCCCGAAGTCGGTCCCGCTGGGCGCGGTCCCGCTCGGGGTGACCGTGCTGGCCCCGCTCGGTTCCCGGGTGACGGCCAACGGCGGCGCCGCCTCGGTGACCGTCGCGGGCACCGCCGACCGGGTGGAGGTCGCCACCGGCGCGGGCTCGATCGACGTCGAACGCGCCACCGGGGTCGTGCAGGCGAACGCGGGCACCGGCACCGTCCGGGTCGGGTCGGCGGGCGGCGGGCTGCGGGCGCGCACCGGGTCGGGTGACGTCGAGGCCGCCGAACTCGGCGGGCCCTCCACCGTCGTCACCGGCCGCGGCAACGTCCACCTGGCGACCGTGGCCGCCGACACCCGCGTGCGCAGCGGTTCCGGCACCATCACCGTCGGCGACGCCGCCGCGGGCCAGGTCGAGCTGAACACCGGTTCGGGTGCCCTGAACGTCGCCGTGCGCCGGGGGACACCCGCGGAGGTCGACGTGTCGACCGGCGTCGGCACGGCGGTCGCGGAGCTGCCGCTGGAGACCACCGCCCCCGCCGAGGCCCCGGCGCTGCGCGTGCGCGGGCGCAGCGGCACCGGCGACGTGGCGGTGACGCTGGCGGGCTGACGACACCCGGCGGGGCGGGCCGTGCACCGGGCCCGCTCCCGCCGCGGTCCACCTATAGTGCAGACGACCGGGTACACCAGTCGGAGCAAAGGACCAGCACGTGACCCAGACGGTGCGGCCGAGGGTGCAGCTCATCGCCAAGACCGAGTTCTCGCCCCCGGCGGACGTCCCGTGGTCGACCGACGCCGACGGCGGTGCGGCGCTGGCGGAGTTCGCGGGCCGCGCCTGCTACCAGTCCTGGACGAAGCCGAACCCGGCCACCGCCACCAACGCGGGCTACCTGCGGCACGTCATCGAGGTCGGCCACCTGTCGGTCCTGGAGCACGGCAGCGTCTCCTTCTACCTGACCGGCATCTCCCGCTCGCTGACCCACGAGCTGGTCCGCCACCGGCACTTCTCCTACTCGCAGCTCTCCCAGCGCTACGTCCCGGAGACGTCGGCCGCCGTGGTCGAGCCGGACGTCATCGCCGACGACCCCGAGCTGCACGCGAAGTTCCTCGCCGCCGCGCGGGCCAGTCAGGACGCCTACACCGAACTGCTGGCCGGGTTGGAGGCCAAGTTCGCCGACGTGGCAGGCGCCACCCTGCGCAAGAAGCAGGCCAGGCAGGCGGCGCGGGCGGTCCTGCCCAACGCCACCGAGACCCGGATCGTGGTCACCGGCAACTACCGCGCCTGGCGGCACTTCATCGCCATGCGCGCCACCGAGCACGCCGACGTGGAGATCCGCGCGCTGGCCGTGGAGTGCCTGCGCCACCTGCAGGAGACCGCCGCCGCCGTGTTCGCCGACTTCACCATCAGCGCGCTGCCGGACGGCACCGAGGTCGCCTCCAGCCCACTGGTCGCCGAGGGCTGAGCCGGTGAAGCGACTGATCATCGACGTGACCGACGGGGACTACGCGGTCACCCGGCTGGACCCGGGGACCCCGGTCCACCCGGCGGTCTTCGGCTCACCGGGGCTGGTGTCGGTCACCAGCACCCCCGACGAGGTGTCCGTCGTGGCCCCCACCGGCCGCGGCCCCGCCGGGGGCCGCACCGAGGACGGGTGGCGGGTGCTCACCGTGCGCGGCCCGCTGGAGTTCACCCTCACCGGCATCATGGCCTCGCTCGCCGGTTCGCTGGCCGCGGCCGGGGTCTCGCTGTTCGCGGTGTCCACCTTCGACACCGACCACATCCTCGTCCACGACGCCGACCTGACCAGGGCGGTGGCGGCCCTGCGCTCCGCCGGACACGAAGTGCACCCCGCGAGCGACTGATCTGCCGGGAGCACCCGCGCGGGCGGGGGCCTGCCGGTTACGATCCCCGGCACTTGCAGGAGGTGGACGGGTGACGCAGGAGCAGGGACCCACCGTGGCGCACGGGTCGCGGGTGGTCGCGGGTCGCTACGCGATCCTCAACGAGCTCGGCCGCGGCGGCATGGGCGTGGTGTGGCTGGCCGAGGACCGGATGATCGGCCGCAACGTGGCCATCAAGGAACTGCACCTGCCCGAGGGCGTCCCGCACGACGAGCGCCGGGTGTTCGAGGAGCGGGTGCTCCGCGAGGCGCGCACCGCGGGCAGGCTCAACGACCCGGCGGTGGTCACCGTCTACGACGTGGTGCAGGAGGCCGGGGCCACCTACATCGTGATGGAGCTGATCCAGGCCCCCACCCTGTCGGACGTGGTCAAGGAGCGCGGCCCGCTCCCGCCCGAGCAGGTCACCGTCCTCGCCGAACAGTTGCTCTCCGCGCTGGAGGCCGCCCACCAGGCGGGCATCATCCACCGCGACGTCAAGCCGAGCAACATCATGCTGGCCAACAACAACCGGGTGAAGCTCACCGACTTCGGCATCGCCCAGTCGCTGGACGACCCGCGGCTCACCAGCAGCGGGATGCTCATCGGCTCCCCGACCTACATGGCCCCCGAGCGCATCCGCGGCGAGGAGGCGCACGCCTCGTCGGACCTGTGGGCGCTGGGCGCGGTGCTGTTCTTCGCCATCGAGGGCTACTCGCCCTTCGAGCGCCCCACCACCGCCGCCACCATGCACGCCATCCTGGCCGAGGTCCCGTACCTGACCAGGGCGCAGGGCGCGCTGGCCTCGGTGATCACCGGCCTGATGGTCGCCACCCCGCAGGCCCGCCTCAACGCCGCCCAGGTCCGCGGGCTGCTCGCGCACGTCCGCACCGGTCCGCCGACCGGCCCGCACGGCATGGCCACCCCGCAGCACACCGGCCCCGTCCCCACCCAGAACACGGTCTTCCACCCACCGCAGCCCCAACACGGCGCCACCCGCGCGGTCCAGCCCCCGGGGGACAAGCGCTGGAGCCTCAAACCCGGTGTCGTCTTCACCGTCGCGGCGGTCGTGGCGGTGCTGGCGCTGGTCGGCGGCATCTTCCTCAACCGGGCCTTCACCGCCACCGGCTCCGGCGACGCCGCCCCGAAGGTCGAGACCTACACCTACGGCCCCGGCGGCGACCTCACCGAGTTCAACCTCGCGGAGGGCTATTGCAGCAACAACCGCCTCCAGAGGGGAGCGGGTTTCTCCAGTTCGGGCAACGACTGCAAGAAGACGTTCCTGATCGAGGTCTTCGGCACCATCACCCCCCTCAACTCCAGCTACACCCTCGGCTACGACGCCACCGGCCTCGAAGCCACGGGGAAGGGCTACTGCGGGTGGATGTTCAACACCGAACGGGTCATCCCGGAGAAGCGCAAGGACCTCATGTACTCGGTCGTCTACCCCTCCGAGCAGACCTGGAAGGACGAGGAGGACAGCAGCCGCTACACGATCTACTGCGTCCTCTCCGGCAAGGACGGCCAGCAACTCACCGGCTCCCAGGTGAACGAGTACAAGTGACCCAGCGGTAGGGTCGGCGCATGGGTGTGGCCAAGGACGAGCGCGCGGCGCTGTGCGACCTGTTCACCGTCGTCGGACCGGATGCCCCGACCCTCTGCGGGGCGTGGACCACCCGGGACCTCGCCGCGCACCTGGTGGTCCGCGAACGCAGGCTCGACGCCTCGGCGGGCATCCTGGTCAAGCCGCTCGCCGGTTACCTGGACAAGGTGACCCGGGGCTACCTGGCCAAGCCGTGGGACGAACTGGTCACCCTCGTGCGCACCGGCCCCCCGGTCTGGTCGCCGTTCAAGCCGCTGGACGAGCTGGTCAACACCACGGAGTACTACGTCCACCACGAGGACGTCCGCCGGGCCACCCCCGGCTGGGAACCCCGGCCGCCCGCCGCCCGCCGCGACGCCGCGATCTGGGCGACCCTGAGCCGCATGGGCAAGGTCCTGCTGCGCAAGAGCCCGGTCGGCATCGCCCTGCGCACCCCGGAAGGCCGCACGGCGACGGTCAAGGAGGGCCCGAACCCGGTCACCCTGGTCGCGGAGCCGGGCGAGATCCTCCTGTTCGCCTTCGGCCGCGACGAGAGCCGCGTGGAGTTCGAGGGCCCGGACGCCTCGATCACCGCCGTGAAGGACCTCAGCCGGGGCTTCTGACCCGGGCGGCACCTGTCCACACCGGAAACATCACTGGATCGGGTGCCGCAGGAACCCGTCCGCGAAGAACTCCGTGGACCCGCACACCGGGCACCGGTAGGCGTGCTGCACCACCGCGTCCTGCGACAGCGCCTTCACGCCACCCGTCATCGCCAGCTCCCCGAGCAGGAAGCTCATCGCCCCCGCGTACTGCCGCCGCACCCCGCAGTGCGGGCACACCAGGTCCACCGCCGCGTGCCGGGCCGCTTCCTCCACGTCCGCGGCCTCCGCCCGCAGGCGGGCCTCGCGCAGGAAGTGCTCGGCCTCCGACAGGGTCATGACCTTCTCCTGGTCGTACCCGTCCTTGTCGTGGTACTTGAGCAACGCCGACTGCGCCTGCGAGCGGGGGACCGTCTTGCGGCCGAGGATGCCGCCCGCCGCCCGGTAGTGGAGCTGGGCGTTGCGGATGCCGGGCGGGGAACCGCGCAGCACCTTGACCTTGCTCGGGTCGGGGGTGGTCGCCGGGTCGGGCTCGAAGACAGGATCGGGCACAGCGCACCGTAACGCGCGTCACCCGGGAGGGCACCCGTCGGTGTCGCAACCGCAGGTGGCGGACGGCACCGGAGAGGCCAACGGGTAGCGTCAGCACCATGACCGCATGTCCCACCGCCGCCCCCGGCAGGCCGTTCGGCCGGGTGCTGACCGCGATGGTCAGCCCGTTCGCCCCCGACGGGGCGGTGGACCTCGACCGCGCCCAAGCCCTGGCCGAGCACCTGGTGGAGCTGGGCAACGACGGCCTGGTCGTCAACGGCACGACCGGCGAGTCGCCCACCACCACCGACCGGGAGAAGTCCGACCTGGTGCGCGCCGTCGTCGAGGCGGTCGGCGACCGGGCGACCGTGGTGGGCTCGGTGGGCACCTACGACACCGCGCACAGCCTGCACCTGGCCCGGGAGGCGGAGAAGGCGGGCGCGCACGGCCTGCTCGTCGTCACCCCGTACTACTCCCGGCCGCCGCAGGCCGGGCTGCTCGCGCACTTCACCGCCGTGGCCGACGCGACCGGGCTGCCGGTGATGCTCTACGACATCCCGCCCCGCTCCGTGGTGCCCATCGAGGTGGACACGCTGCGGCGGCTCGCCGAGCACCCGCGGATCCAGGCCGTGAAGGACGCCAAGGGCGACCTGCTGGCCGGGTCCGAGGTGATCGCCAGCACCGACCTGGCCTACTACTCCGGTGACGACGCCCTGAACCTGCCGTGGCTGTCCGTCGGCGGGGTCGGGGTGGTCAGCGTCATCGGGCACGTGGTGGCCGGGCGGCTGCGGTCGCTGGCCGACAACCACGACCAGGGCGAGGTCGCCCAGGCCCGCAGCATCCACATGGGACTGCTGCCGGTGCTGCGCGCGTTCAGCCGGGTCGGCGGGGTGGTGTTCGCCAAGACCGCCCTGCGGTTGCGCGGCCACGACTGCGGCGACCCCAGGCTGCCGCTCGTCGCCGCCACCCCCGAGCAGGTCAAGGCCATCGCCGCCGACCTGGCCGAGGCCGGGGTGCCGCTGTCGAGCGCACCGGAATCACACGTGGCCAGCGCGCGCGTCGCCCACACCGACGCCAACGCCGCCTACGTCACCACCACGACCCACACCAGCGCCGGGACGGTCCGCCAGTGAGCCCGCAACCAGCACGACCCACCCAGAGCCAGACCCCGAAGGCCGGGAAGTGGCCGCACAACCCGCCGCCCCCGCTGCCCGACGGCGCGCTGCGCGTCGTCGCGCTCGGCGGCATCGGCGAGGTCGGCCGCAACATGACCGTGTTCGAGTTCGCGGGCAGGTTGCTCATCGTCGACTGCGGGGTGCTCTTCCCCGAGGACCAGCAGCCCGGTGTCGACCTGATCCTGCCCGACTTCTCCGCCATCGAGAACCGGATGGCCGACGTCGACGCCCTCGTGCTGACCCACGGCCACGAGGACCACATCGGCGCGGTCCCGTTCCTGCTGCGGCTGCGGCCGGACCTGCCGGTCGTCGGCTCCCGGTTCACCCTCGCCCTGGTCGCGGCCAAGTGCAAGGAACACCGGCTCAACCCGAACCTGCGCGAGGTCAAGGAGGGCGACACCGCCTCCTACGGGGAGTTCGACTGCGAGTTCTTCGCGGTCAACCACTCCATCCCGGACGCGATCGCGGTCGCCATCCGCACCCCGGCCGGGGTCGTCCTGCACACCGGCGACATCAAGCTCGACCAGCTTCCGCTCGACGGCCGCCTCACCGACCTGGCGGGCTTCTCCCGCCTCGGCGACGAGGGCGTGGACCTGTTCCTGGTCGACTCCACCAACGCCGAGGTCCCCGGCTTCGTCATCTCCGAGCGCGAGATCGGCCCTGTCCTCGACAGCGTCATCCGCCGGGCCGACCAGCGGGTGATCGTGGCCTGCTTCGCCAGCCACGTGCACCGGGTGCAGCAGGTCCTCGACGTGGCGGTCAAGCACGGCCGCCGGGTCGCGCTGGTGGGCCGGTCGATGGTGCGCAACATGGGCATCGCCGCCGACCTGGGCCTGCTCAACGTCCCCGCGGGCCTCCTGGTCAACATCGACGAGGCCATGACGATGTCCGACGACCAGGTCCTGTTCGTCTCCACCGGGTCGCAGGGCGAGCCGCTCTCGGCCCTGTCGCGGATGGCGCGCGGCGAGCACCGGCAGATCTCCATCCGTCCCGGCGACACCATCGTGCTGGCCAGCTCCCTGATCCCGGGCAACGAGAACGCGGTGTTCGGCGTGATCAACGGCCTGGTCCGCCTCGGCGCGGACGTCGTGCACCAGGGCAACGCCAAGGTCCACGTCTCCGGCCACGCCCCCGCCGGGGAACTGCTGTTCCTCTACAACGCGGTCCGCCCGAGCAACGTGATGCCGGTGCACGGCGAGTGGCGCCACCTGCGCGCCAACGCCGCCCTGGCCGTGCAGACCGGTGTCCCCGCCGACCACGTGGTCATCGCCGAGGACGGCGTGGTCGTCGACATGGTCGACGGCCGAGCGGCCATCTCCGGCCGCGTCGAGGTCGGCCACGTCTACGTCGACGGCCTCTCCGTCGGCGACGTCGGCGAGTCGACGCTGTCCGACCGGCTGGTGCTCGGCGAGGGCGGCTTCATCTCGATCACCGTCGTGGTCGACTCCTCCACCGGCCGCGCGGTCTCCCCGCCCACGGTCTCCGGGCGGGGCTTCTCCGACGACCCCAAGGCCCTCGACGGCGTGGTGTCGCTGGTGGAGATGGAGCTGTCGCACACCGAGTCCGAGGGCATCACCGACCCCCACCGCATCGCCCAGTCCGTGCGCCGGGTGGTCGGCCGCTGGGTCGCCGACACCTACCGCAGGCGCCCGATGATCGTCCCCACGGTCATCCCCGTCTGACCGACCGCCCGCGAACGACTCCGCCCCACGAGCAGCGCTCGTGGGGCGGAGTCGGTTCACGGGCGGCGGATGGGTCCTGGTCCGGCGATTCCTCCCGGAAATCGGCTGCCACTCGGCCGGGGACGACGAGTGAGCCCATCTCCACCCACTCCTCCACGGCGGTGGTGAAGACCTCGGACAACCGCCCCTCCCCGATGAGGGCCTTGTTCCTGCGGATGATCGGCAGCGCGAACCCGAGAACGGAGTGAACGGTGGTGCAAGCGGCCACCGAGAGGTCCAGGTGCAGGGACATCTCGGAAGCGCTGCTGCCCACGTCCAGTTCGAGCGCGTCCTCGCCGATGCGGAACGAGATCGGACCGGACACCAGTTCGACGCAGGTGTAGGTGTGGCGCGGTGACGGCATGGTGCCGATCACCCCCTGTTTCGCTGCGGAGACCGACTCGCGGCCGGGGGCGGTGCCGTGCACCGGATCAGCACGACGTCACCGGGAACTGCTCGCGCATGTCCACGACGCCCGAGGCGTTCAAGCGCTTGCCCGACTCCATGACCCGGTATTCCTCCGCGATCACCCGGTCGGGGAATTTCGCGCCCTCTTCGTCCTCCTCATTCTCGCCCACCGAGGCGAGGCACACATTGAACAACTCGTAGTAACCGGTGTGCGATGCCAGGCGCTCGTCACCCCACCGGGACAATCCGGCGATGGCTTCTGTCGTGGTCGAGCCGCCCAAGTCCTCGGCGTCCAGCGACACCTCGCGGAAATCGACAAGATCCCAGTCTTCGATTCGCTTGCCGTCGGTACCGACGACCTTCAGCAGGAAATAACCGAATCGCATGAGCAGCTTCCTTTCAACCACGCGTGTGCGGCCACGGCGGAGCCGGGTGGCAGGCACTTCGCAGGCGTGAGTCCATCAACGTTCCCGATGCTAAAGACCGGGCACCCGGTGAGGTTGCACAGGAGTTGCACACAGTGGCAGGGTGAACGCGGGAAGTGATCGGTCGCGGGTCCCGCTGGCTCCGGCTCCGGCAGGCGCCCTACCCTGGGCTCGAACGCCAGTGCGGCCCGTCTTCGCCTGGTGCTGCCGGAAGGGGATACCGATGTACGACGACACGGCCCACATCGGTCGGCAGATCGCCATGTTGCGCAAGGCGTCCCGGCTCACCCAACGCCAGCTCGCGGGCAAAGTCAACGTCTCCCTGAGCCTGTTGCAGAAGGTCGAGGTCGGCGACCGCGCGGTGAGCAACGGGCTGCTCTCCGGCGTCGCCCGCGAACTGCGGGTGCCCATCGAGAAGCTCACCGGGCAGCCGTACACCGAAGACCGGAAAGACGACAGCACGCACCGGCAGATCGACGCGATCCGCGCGGTTCTGCGCGGTTACGACCTGCCCGACGAGGTTCCGGTCCGCCCGGTGGCCGAACTCGCCGCTGAGGTGAAAGAAATTGTTCGTCTGCGTGGTGAAGCTCAGTACGGGAAAATTTCAGCTCGCTTGCCAGCATTGTTGGAAGAACTGGTCAGCGCCGCGCACCGAACCTCCGGAACGGAGGTGTGGAACCTCCTGGTCAGAACCTACCACGCAACCCACACTCTGCTTCACCGACTCGGTTACAGTGATCTGGCCGAAGCTGTCGAACACAAAATCACGTGGGCGGCGGAACGCACAGGCAACCCGTTGGCGGGAGCACTCGCGCAGTGGACGAGATGTGCGACCTTCGAAGCAGCCGGGGATTTCAGCCGTGGCCTACGGCTCATGGATGCGGCGCGGTCGGATCTGGATGACCAGATCCGGCACAATCCGGCAGGCGACACCATCACCGTGTACGGCAGCCTGCACCTGCGGTCTGTCACCCTCGCCTCACTCGCCGGGGACAGTGCGGCCACCCGCTCCCACCTCGAAGCTGCGGATGGTCTGGCGATCAGGATCGGGCAGGACCAAGTGCACTGGGGTCTGACGTTCGGAATGGCCAACCGCACGACTCACGAGGTCGCGGCTCAAGTGGAGTTGGGAGATGGCATCGCGGCTATCGAAGCTGCCGGGCGCTGGCACGCGCCGAGGTCCATGCCGAAAACCCGACGCGGCTCTCACCACATTGCCCTCGCCCGCGCGCACCTCATCAACGACGACCGGAGCGCCGCCCTCCGCTCCCTCCAGGAGGCACGGCGGATCGCCCCGCAACTGACCCGCTTGCACCCGATGGTCCGCGAGCTCACCGCAGTCCTGGTGTCCTTGCACCGGAGGTCGAACCCGGAGTTGAGCAAGTACGCCCACTGGCTCGGCTTGGCAGGCTGATCCGGTTACCGGCACCCCCGCCGGACACGACTCCGCCCCCACGAGCAGCGCTCGTGGGGGCGGAGGCCGTCTCAGCGACGGGTGGCCGAGGCGATCACCACGGCGACCGTGGCGGTCAGCAGTTGGCGCAGCAGGCGGTTGCGGTCGCGGCGCCGGTCTCGGCGGGTCGGGTCGGTCATGGCGGGCCACCCCTTCCGGTCCGGGTTCACCCGCTTCATCGCGCGAACCCGGACCGGCGTGACGGGGGTCACCCCATTGGCCGCCTACGTGGTGACCGGTGACCCGTTGGTCGCGGCCTTCGCGGCGTCCACCGCGGGCTCGCCCGCTGTGCTCCCGTTCGCGGCGTTGTCCGCAGGCAGGGCCGACCGGTCACCCGGCATGGGGGTGAAGCGGTCGTCCTCCAGCGCCAGCACGGTGCCGGTGGGGATGTCGAAGAACATGCCCACCAGACGCACGTCGGCGTCGCGGACCTCCGGCATCGAGCGCAGGGTCTCCAGTTGCACGGCCACGTTGACCATGGCCAGCTGGTCGACCTCGGACCAGCCGTCCTCCTCGGCCGCCCGGCCCAGGGGGTGACCGGCCCGCCACTCGCGGACGCTGGTCTCGGCCCAGCGCAGCCACTGCGCGACCGCGCCGTCGCCCGCCTGGCCGGACGCGACGGCCGTCATCGCGCCGCAGCGGGAGTGCCCGCAGACCACGATGGTCGACACGCCCAGGTTGCCCACCGCGAACTCCACGGCGGCCTGCACCGACTGGTCGTCGGACTCGTTCGGCCTGGGCACCAGGTTGCCCACGTTGCGGATGGTGAACAGGTCACCGGGGCCGGACGCGGTGATCACGTTCGGCACGATCCGGGAATCGGCGCAGGTCAGGAACAGCGCGTGCGGGGCCTGGGAGGAGGCCAGCTTGCGCAGTTGCGGCCGGATCATCGGCGCCCCCCGGCGGTGGTACTCCCGCGCTCCTGCCACCAGCGGGTCGCGCCGGGTCTGCGCGGGGATCTCCGGTTCCCCGGCCTGCCACTGCGACCAGGCCAGGAACGTGCGGGTGCTGACCACCCCGGACCGCTTGCGCCGGGCGTTGGGGCCGGGGCCGCCGATCTCGTCGACGACGACCGTGCCGCCGCCCGCCACGTGCGTGTTCTTCCAGGCGGCCAGGTGCCCGTAGGCGGCGTGGTCGAGGTAGTCGACGACCAGTTCCACCGTCACGGCGCTGCCCTCGGGGACCTGCGCCAGCACCCGCGACAGCCGCGGCACCGACAGGAAGCTGAGGGTTCCCTCGACGACGACCGAGCGGGTCTCGCGGCCCTCGGCGTCGGGTCCGTCGCCGTCCTCGACCCGGACCCGGGCCCACACGACGCGGCGCAGCATGCCGAACATGGCCACGGCCAGGCCGATGAGCACGCCCTCCAGCAGGTTGAGCATCACCACGCCCGCCACGGTGATCAGGTAGACGTGCAGCTCGCCGTGGGAGCGGGCGGACCGGATGTCGTCCGGGCGCACGAGCTGCATGCCGATGAAGACGAGCAGACCGGCCAGCGCGGCCATCGGGACCTGCTCGACCAGGCCGACCAGCAGCACGGTGAACAGCAGCACCCAGACGCCGTGCAGGACGGCGGAGGCGCGGGTCCGCGCACCTGCGCGGACGTTGGTGGAGCTGCGGACGATCACGCCGGTGACCGGGAGGCCGCCGAGCAGGCCGGAGGCCATGTTGGCCGAGCCCTGCCCGACCAGCTCGCGGTCGAGGTTGGAGCGGTGGCCCTCGCGGAGCTTGTCGACCGACACGGCCGAGAGCAGGCTCTCCACGCTGGCGATGACGGTGAGGGTGAACACGCCGAGCGCGAAGGCGCCCCACTGCCCGCTCGGGAGCTGCGGCAGCGCGATCGCGGAGAGCGGGGAGTCGGGCAGCTCGACGCGGTCGAGGGTGAGCGCGGCGAGCGAGGAGATGGCGGTGGCGGCGACGATGGCGACCAGGGGGCCGGGGACCGCCCGGATGCGCGCGGGCAGCTTCGGCCACGCCAGCAGCAGGACGATCACGCCGAGGCCGATGAAGGCGGCGGGGCTGTGCAGGTCGAGTAGCTGCCCGGGCAGCTCGCTGATGTTCTCCCAGGCCGAGGTCCCGGCAGCGCCGCCGAGCAGGACGTGCAGCTGGCCGAGGACGATGGTCACGCCGATGCCCGCGAGCATGGCGTGCACCACGGTGGGGGAGATGGCGAGCGCGGCGCGGCCGATGCGGCAGGCGCCGAGCAGCAGTTGGAGCGCACCCGCGATGACGGTGATCGAGCAGGTGACGGCCCAGCCGAACTGGGTGATGAGCTCCGCGACGACGACGGTCAGACCGGCCGCGGGGCCGCTGACCTGGAGCGGGGAGCCACCGAGGGCGCCCGCGACGATCCCGCCGACGACGGCGGCGATGAGCCCGGCCATGACCGGTGCGCCGGAGGCGGCGGCGATGCCGAGCGAGAGGGGTACGGCGACGAGGAACACGACGAGCGAGGCCGGGATGTCATGCCGGGCGTCTTGGCCCAGCCACGTCCGGATCCGACCGGGCGGGGCGTGGGCGTCGGTGCGTGCAGCACCCATGGGGTACCTCCAGGGATTGTGGTTGTCGGTGCGCCATTGCACGGAGAGAGAACTGCCGTGTGCACATCGTGACGAAGATGACACATGGTGTCCCGTTCGTCGAGTAAACGGATCTTTACCGGCCAGGGTTCCACATGGGCAGCCCTCTGTCCCGTATTCACCCTAATAGCCTAATGGAGTGTGACCGGGCTCTCGAACGGGTGGGACTCGGTCGCGCCGCTCACCGTCCGAAGTTGTGTCCTACAACCAAAATCCCGGTTAACCGCTCACGGTTAACCGGGATTTCCGTTGTGCAACAACCACTGACCGAGTGATGGGAATCTCTTTACCTTTACCGTCTGTACACACGGGCCTCCCACGGGCGCAGCACTGATGCCCCGTTCGAGTGGCTGCCGAGCATCAAATGGGCGTCCCACCAAGGAAACCCGAGGTCAGGCCGTTGCTCCTCCGAGGTGAAGTTGGCCAGCACCAACAACTCTGTGTCGCGGTACGAACGCGAGAACGCGTACACGTTCGGGTCGTCCGGCAACAGCATTGTGAAGTTTCCGTGTACCACCGTCGGTTCCGAGTGTCTCAACGCGATCAATGCGCGGTAGTGATGGAACACCGAGTCGGTTTCCGCCCGCGCCGCGGCGGCGTTCACCTCGGTGTGGTTCGGGTTCACCGGCAACCACGGCGTGCCCGTCGTGAAGCCCGCGTTCGGCGAGGCGTCCCACTGCATGGGAGTGCGCGCGTTGTCCCGGCTCATCGCGCGCAAACCGGGTAGTGCGGCGTCGCCCGCGAGCGCGTGGTGGTTCACCGACTCGATGTCGCGGAACTGCGCGGCCGAGGTGAACGGGTGGTTCGTCATCCCCAGTTCCTCACCCTGGTAGATGAAGGGCGTGCCGCGGTGCAGGTGGAGAACGGTCGCCAGCGCCTTCGCCGACTCCACCCGGTACCGGCCGTCGTCACCGAACCGGGAGACCACCCGCGGCTGGTCGTGGTTGTTCCAGTAGAGGCTGTTCCACCCCACGTCCGCCAGACCGGCCTGCCACCGCCCGAGGGTCGCCTTCAGGTCGCGCAGGTCCAGGCCCGTCAGGTCCCACTTCGAGGGGCCGTGGTCGAGCTGCACGTGCTCGAACTGGAAGACCATGTCGACCTCGGCGCGCGCCGGGTCGGTCAGCAGCCGCGCCTCCTCGACCGTCACCCCCGGCATCTCGCCCACGGTCATCGTGGCGCCCGCCCGGTCCGCGAACACCTCCCGGTGCATCTCCTGGAGGAACTCGTGCAGCCGCGGCCCGTGCAGGTAGTGCGCCGACCCGTCGCCGCCGGGGCCGTCCGGCAGCGCGGTGTCCTTGGAGATCATGTTGATGACGTCCATCCGGAAGCCGTCGACGCCGCGGTCGAGCCACCAGCGCATCATCTCGTGCACCGCCGCCCGCACCTCCGGGTTCTCCCAGTTGAGGTCGGGCTGCTTGCGGGAGAACAGGTGCAGGTAGTACTCGCCGGTCGCCTCGTCCAGTTCCCAGGTGGGGCCGGTGAAGAACGACGTCCAGTTGGTCGGCTCCGCCCCCGGCGCCCCCGCGGGCACGCCCCCGCGCGGCGGGCGCCACCAGTACCAGTCGCGCTTCGGGTTGTCCTTGGAGGACCGCGACTCCACGAACCACGGGTGCTCGTCGGAGGTGTGGTTGACCACCAGGTCCATCACCAGCTTCATGCCGCGCTCGTGCACCCCCGCCAGCAGCCGGTCGAAGTCGTCGAGGGTGCCGAAGACCGGCTCGATGCCGCGGTAGTCGCTGATGTCGTAGCCGTTGTCGTCCTGCGGCGACGGGTACACCGGCGAGAGCCACAGGACGTCCACGCCCAGTTCGGCCAGGTAGTCCAGTTTCGACTCGATGCCCCGCAGGTCACCGATGCCGTCACCGTCGGAGTCGGCGAAGCTGCGCGGGTAGACCTGGTACACCACAGCGCTCTTCCACCAGGGGGCGGTGCTCTCGGGGAGGCTCATGGCGCCCATGCCACCACGCCGGTCCGGACCCGGCAAGGGCCCGGACCGGCGCGGGGTCTACGCGGTGTGCAGGGTCAGGCCGTAGCGCTGGAGGATCTCGTTGACCGGCTGGAACCAGGTCTGCCCGCCGGAGGAGCAGTTGCCCCAGCCGCCGGAGGTCACGCCCTGGGCCTGGTCACCGCTGAGGAACGAGCCGCCGGAATCACCGGGCTCGGCGCAGGCGTTGGTCCTCGTCGCGCCGTGGAACGCGCCCTGGGCGTAGTTCACCGTCTCGTTCTTGCCCAGGACCGTGCCGCAGTGCCAGTGCGAGGTGGAACCCGAGCGGCACACCGAGGCCCCGATCGGCGCCTCGTTCGACCCGCGCACGAGCCGGTCGGGCACCTGCCCCCAGCCGATCACCACCGGCACGGTCCACCAGCCGCCGCCGGTCCGGATGAACGCCATGTCGTCGCCGGGGAACTGCGAGGCGGCGAAGTTGCCCAGGTACGAACCGTCCCAGCCGGTGGTGGAGCTGCCCGCGCCGCCGCAGTGCCCGGCGCTGACGAATCCACCGTGGACGGAGAAGCCGATGGAACAGCGGGTGTTCCCGTTGATGTAGTAGGGATCGCCGCCGACGGTGCCCGCGCTGAGCGTGGTCGGCTTCGGTCCGGTTGCGACGGTCAGCGGCGCCACCCGGCCCGCCGCGGCGAGGAAGGCGTCGACGTCGGCGCCCGGGGTGTTGACGGTGACCCGCACGCTCCCGGTCCTCGGGTCGGCGTGCCAGCCGGAAACACCTGCGGGGGCGTCGGTGGAGAGCGCGTCCACGGCGGTCTTGGCGGCGTCGAGCCGGGCCGCGCTGGTGGTCGCGGTCGTGGTCTCGGCCCCGGTCGCCCGGACGGCGCCCGCGCGGGTCCGGTCGGTCAGCGCCACGACGAGCACGCCGCGCGCCGGGTCGAACCACGAACCGCCGTACGCCGCCCCGGCCGCGGCCCTGGCCCTCGGCTCGACCCGGGTGGCGGTGGCCTCCTGCGCCAGCCGGGTCTCGGCCTGCTCGGCGGTGAGCCCGAACGCCCGCTGCACCGCGGGGACGAGCCCGGGGGACAGCTCCGGGGCGGCGTGCGCGGGGGACACCGCGCCCGCCGCCAGGAGCCCGGACAGCAGCAGGCCGGACGCGCTCGCGCGCATCACGAAGGATCGCTTCATGGAATTGTCTCTTTCCTCGGCAGGGGAGAGGAGGGAGAGCGCGCTCACCACCGAGAATGGTGAATTGTTGGCCAACAAGTCAAGACTTGTCGACGGATTGGACCAGACCAATCAGGTCGGGGGGCGAACGGCCCCTACCCGCGCGGGGGAGCCGGGGGCCGCCACGGGCTCCGGCCGGTGGTGGGCCGGGTCGGGTCGTGGAACCGCGCCGCGTCCGGCTCGTCCGCCCGCAGCGGCACCAGGTCCGCAGTGATCGCCTGCATGATCCGCGTGTGTGCGCGCATCGCGTCGCCCGGCCTGCCCGCCGACAGGTCCGACAGGTCCACCTGGCCGCCGAAGTGCACCTTGAACACCGGCCGGTTGCGCACCGCGCGGAGGAACGACACCACCAGCGGCTTGACGTCCTTCCACCCGGACACCGTCTCGCTGCCCCAGTACACCGCCTCGTGCGCGCCCCACTGGCTGATCGTCACCACCGGCACACCGCCGCCCAGCGCCATCCTGGCCACCCCGGTCTTGCCCTTCTCCGGCCACATGCCCGGTTCCAGGGTCACCCGGCCCTCCGGGTACACCAGCAGCGGCACCTTCGCCGTCTTGAGCGTCTCCACGGCCCGGCTGAACGCGTCGATCACGTTCGCCTTGCCCCGGTCGACCCGCAGGTGGCCGCTGCGGCGCAGCAGCGGGCCCAGCACCGGCGCGTCCATCAGGCCCGCGGTGAGCATGAACCGCGGCAGGAACCCCTGCCCCTTCGCCGCGGCCATCAGCACGAACGGGTCGAACATGCCGATGTGGTTCGCCGCGACCAGCACCGGTTTGCCCAGCAGGTGCTCCGGGAAGGCCCCGCTGACCTCGATCCGGCCGACCAGTCGGACGAACGC